>JAGFJJ010000054.1 GCA_024102815.1 Phycisphaerae bacterium | reverse complement strand
CGCTTACGGCATTCGTTCGTTAGCATCGACGCCCTACGGACTTTTTGTCGGGACGGCGAATCCCTATTTCGGCTTCAGGCTCTTTCTCGGGCAGCAGCCCGGCGCCGACCTCGACGGTGATTCGTGGGCCGACGACGAGGATAACTGCCCCGGGGTCTGGAACTACGACCAGCGGGATTCCGACGAGGACGGCATCGGTGACGCCTGTGATCGGGACATTGACGGCGATTGCATTCCCAACGACGAAGACGCGGCGCCGTTTCGGCCGGCCCCGGCGGGTGTTGATACGGACCGGGACGGAATCCCCGACGGATGCGACGATGATGACGACAATGACTCCATCCCGGACGCCGAGGATAACTGCCCGCTGACCACAAATTTTGATCAGACCGACAGCGACGGAGACGGTGTCGGCGATGCGTGCCAAGGCACGAATTTCTCCGGACGTCCTGCGGGGTCAGGCGAAGGCAGCGGCGATCCGGCCGACGAACCGCAACTCAACCCCGCGGATCGACCCTCCGGCTCCGTTTGCGGGACGGGCATGGGCATGGCGATGAGCCTGATCGGTCTCATCCTCTCCTTTGCGCCCCGTGCTCGACGGAATCGCCGGTCGACATAGACTTATTTCATCAGGCGTGGTCGACTCGGATACTCGCAAGAGGATGGAAGTAACATGCGCGCGCACCGCAAAAATGCCCTATTCCTGATCGCGGCTGCCGCACTTGTGGTTGCGAGCAACGGATGCCGACTTCCGTTCAGTGCGCGCCCGCCGCAACAGCCGGCCTTCGGCCCCGGCGGCAGCGACTACACCCACGCCGCCGTTGGCGCTATGCGGCTTGGTGAAGGCGGCGAGGAAGTCTGGCTGTTCTGGCCGGAGGAACCCACGCCGGCAAAAGCTCCCCTGGTCGTATTCATGCACGGCTGGGGAGCGATCAGTCCCAAACCCTATGCAGGTTGGATCGCCCATCTTGTCCGCAAGGGCAACATCGTAGCCTATCCGCGCTATCAGGAGAGCATTTACACGCCGTTTGACGAAATGGAACCAAACGCCATCGCGGGTCTGCGCATGGCCTGGAAAGCGGCGGCCGGTCAGACGCCGGTTCGACCCGAGACCGATAAGGTCGCCTGGGTAAGCCATTCACTGGGGGGAATCCTGACGGTGAATCTGGCGTCAGCATCGGTCGATATCGGCCTGCCGCCGCCTGGTGCGGTCATGATCGTTCAACCGGGCGGTGATGAGCGCATCGCCTTGGTCAACGAGCCGGATCTTCCTGAATCCACGCGGGCTGTGGTGGTCACGGGGGACGCTGATCATTGGGTTGGTAGCGCGCCGGCCGCTCGAATTGTGGATGCATTGCAGAAAATCCTGCCGGCCGACCACATATCTTATGTAACCGTTCCCTCGGACTGGCACTCTTTTCCCCCGCTGATCGCCAACCATTTTGCCCCGCTGGCTCAAAGTCCGCTGCTGGATAGCGCCCTGGATGGCATCGCCGAGAACGGCACCAAGCAAGTCGATTTTTCGGCTGCGACCGCTGATGCCGCGGCCCCCGAGACCGACGCGCTGGATTATTACGGCTACTGGAAGCTGGCCGACGGGCTCATCGACGAAGTCTTTCGCGGGACGCATGGCGACTTCGCCTTCGGCGATACCGCCGCACAGCGCTTCATGGGAGTCGATTCCGACGGCGATCCGGTGCGGCAGCTCATCGTTCATGAGCTGTCCGCGTCAACCCCATGACGGCCCCCGGCATTCACCTTGGATCATCCGGCGTTTCCCGGTAACTTAGCTCGCGAGCGGTTCTATGAAAGGGAGCGTGGATATGAGGGAAATCGCCGTTGTCGGTGCGGGAACCATGGGCGCGGGCATCGCCCAGTTGGCCGCCCAGCAAGGCTGCACGGTCCGGCTGATCGACGTCAGCCGCGAAGTTCTTGATCGTGCGATGCAGGAGCTTGAGCGTCAGCTCGGACGCCTCGTTGAGAAGGGCAAGTTGAGCCCTGCTGAGCGCGACGTGACGATCCATCGCATCCGACCGCAGGACGCCATCCGCGATCTCGGCGATGTCGAACTGGCCGTCGAAGCCGTTGTCGAACAAATGGACATCAAGCATAAGGTGTTCTCGTCGCTGGCCGGAGCCTGTTCCCCGTCTGCGATTCTGGCGAGCAACACATCGTCGCTGTCGATTACGCAAATCGCCGAGGCAGTGGAGGATCGCTCGCGGGTGGTGGGGATGCATTTCTTCAATCCGGCCCCGATCATGCCCCTGGTGGAGATCGTCGCCGGGCGAGAGAGCGCCTCGACGGCAACGGACCAAGCCTATGAGGCAGCCAGGACTTGGGGCAAGGTGCCGGTTCATGCCAAGGACACGCCGGGCTTTATCGTCAATCGCGTTGCCCGGGGATTCTATCTGGAGGCGCTGCGCCTGCTTGGCGAAGGCGTGGCCGGTGTCGACGAAATCGACGGCATCATGCGCCTGCGCGGCGGTTTCCGCATGGGTCCCTTTGAGCTCATGGACCTCGTCGGGCTGGATGTGAACCTCGCGGTGAGCACTTCCGTATACGAGCAGTTCGGCCAGGCGGTGCGCTTCAAGCCTCACGAGATTCAGCAGCGCTTGGTGAGCGAAGGACATCACGGGCGGAAGACGGGCAGAGGGTTTTACGTATATGAGAATGACGCCGTGCTGCCCGCCTGTCCGGTCGATCGCCGCAGCTTTCAACTGACGCCCCTTCTTTCGGATGTCACCCAGGCGTTCGCCCACGGCGCCGGCGTCGATCGCGCCTCGGCCACAGAGGGCTACGTCTTCACGCGCATCCTCGCCGCGATCATCAACGAAGCCGGTCATGCCCTCTCCGACGGCGTTGCCACGGCCGATGACATCGATCTGGCCATGACCAAGGGCACGAACTATCCCAAGGGTCCCCTGGCGTGGGCGCAAGCGATCGGGCCGCGAACGGTTCGCGGGGCGCTAAAGGCACTCAACGAAGCGTCCGGCGATGGTCGTTATGCGCCGGCGAAGTACTTTGCCGAGGCGAGTTGAGGCATACAGCCGGCCGCTTGTGCCGTAGTGGCCGTTCAGTCTGAGTCATCAAGGGAGTAACAGGGAATTCCATGCGAAGAGTTGCCGTCATCGATGCCGTTCGCACGCCCGTCGGCCGTTACGGCGGGGCACTTTCCGCCGTTCGTCCGGATGATCTGGCCGCGCTGGTGATCTCGGCGCTGATCAAGCGCACGGGAATCGAACCGGCGCGGATCGACGACGTCTACTTCGGCGCCGCCAACCAGGCGGGGGAGGACAATCGCAATGTTGCCCGCATGGCCGCGCTGCTCGCCGGTCTGCCCGACACCGTTCCCGGATCGACGGTGAATCGGCTTTGTGCGTCCAGCCTCGATGCGATCAATATCGCGGCCCGGATGATCGAAGGCAACTGCGGGGACGTGATGATCGCCGGTGGCGTGGAGAGCATGTCACGGGCTCCGTTTGTCATTTCCAAGGCGGAAAGTGCGTTCAGTCGCGAGGCGGCGATATTCGACACAACGATCGGCTGGCGGTTCACCAATGCGAAGCTCGCCAGGCGGCACCATCCCTACTCGATGGGTGAAACAGCAGAGAATGTGGCGAAGAAATACAAATTGAGTCGGCAGGAGCAGGATGAGTTCGCTCTTCAGTCGCAGGTGAAGTGCAAGGCGGCAATGGAAAGCGGGCGCTTTCGGGACGAAATCGTTCCCGTCGAGATTCCTCAGCGGAAGGGCGATCCGATCATCGTGGACACGGACGAGCACCCCCGCCCCGAGACGACGATGGAAAAACTGGCCAAGCTCCCGCCGGCGTTCGCGAAGGACGGTACCGTGACCGCGGGGAATTCGTCCGGCATCAATGACGGCGCCGCAGCACTATTACTGGTCGAGGAGCAGATCGCTCGAAAGCTCGGCCTGCCCGTCGTCGCCTTCGTTGGCGCATCGGCAACGGCCGGCGTCGATCCTTCGTGCATGGGGCTGGGACCCATTCCCGCGACGCAAATGGCGCTGAAGCGTGCCGGCCTGACCGTGCGCGATCTGGACGTGATCGAGCTCAACGAAGCCTTCGCCGCGCAGTCGATACCCTGCATCCGTGAGCTGGCCTTGGACCCGGCGAAGGTCAATCCCAACGGCGGTGCCATCGCGCTGGGGCATCCCCTGGGATGCAGTGGCGCGCGTATTGCCACGACGCTGCTGCACGAGATGAAGCGGCGGGGAGCGAAGCGCGGTCTGGCGACCATGTGCGTGGGCGTCGGCCAAGGCGTGGCGACGGTGTTCGAGGGGACGAAATGACCCTCGAGATGAGCTGGAATGACGCCACGACGGCTCCGTGGCTCTTCCATCGGTGTCTGCCACCTTGCGGCAATGCTGCAACCTGCGGGCTGTCAGAGCTGGAGGCCGAGGCGGCCAATGCGCCAGCGAGGAAGAAGCTTGCCAGGATTACGACAGGCGACCCTGACGGATGAGGGTCATTGATGTGTCCCCACGAACCAGCGTCTCGCCGATCACTTGCCATATTGCTCTTCATCGCACTGGTTTTCTGTATCCAGGCTTTAATGGGCCTGACCTGGGGGCTGCCCTCCCGCGAAATCGACAAATACCTTTTCGGCGAAGGCGAGCCCTGGTCCGGTGAGAGGATCTACGAACTCGCCGGCGCGGCTGCGCGATTCGACCCGCAGTCCGCCCCTCGTCGCGGTGCGGACGTGGACATCAATCCGGTCTCTTCGTCGAGTGGCGACGCGCCGGTTTCCTTGAACGCGACGGAGGACGACGTCGCCAGAATCCTCCTTCGATATCGACTTTACACCTATCAGCCGGACGAAATGATCACCATGATGGCGCTAAGCAGCATGCGCCCCGGCAACCTCGACTTCGACCCGCGGCTCTACCAGTACGGCGGCCTGTTCCTCTATCCCGTAGGCGCCATGATCAAGCTCGGCGACGTATCGGGGCTGATCGACGTCCGCAGCGACGTGGTGTTCTACCTCGATCATCCCGATGAATTCGGCAAATTCTACGTCGCCGCCCGACTGTACGCCGCCGCGTGGGGACTGCTCGGCGTGTTCGTGGTCTTTGGCATCGGACGGCGTCTCGCCGGATCTCGCGCGGGAATCATCGCCGCGGCGCTGTTTGTCCTCCTGCCCGTCGTCGTGTGCATGTCGCACGAAGGCAAGCCGCACCTGCCCGGAGCCGTGCTGATGCTCTCGGCCGTGTGGTTTGCGATGCGGTACCTGGACCGACCCGGAACGACCCTCGATTGGTGGATGATGTGCATCTGCTGCGGCGCGGCGTTCGGCATGGTGCTGTCGTCACTGCCGATATTCGTGCTGATTCCGGTGGTGGCGTGGATGGAGCGTGGTCGACCGTCTGCGTCGCGGCGGGAGGTGCATCAGGGGATGCACCCCACAACGGGAGCAGACTGTAAGGAGGATTCCAGCTCAATAGCCGTGGCAGACGAGTCCGATACTTCGCGCAGGCGGATACTTGCGGCTCAAAAGAATGCGCCGCATCCTGCATTCCGCATCTTCGCTGCTCGGATTGGGTACGTTGTATGGCGAACGGTCGTCGGTGTCGCACTCGCCGCCGTCGTCTATCTTCTCACCAATCCCTATATCATCATCAACGCATTCACCAATCGCGAGGTCCTCCGCAGCAACTTCGGGAATTCCCTGGCGATGTACGAGGTCGCGCGAATCGGTGAGGGTTTTGTGCGTGTGCTGCAGCTTACAACAGAAGGTGCGACGTTGCCTGTGCTCGTACTCGGTGTGGTCGCGCTGGTCATCGCACTGTACCGCCGCAATTGGGTCATGCTGCCTCTGCTGATCCCCGCGGCTGTGTTCTTCCTGCAATTTGTGTTGATTGGCGCCGGTAAGCCCGGCGAATACGGCCGATTCGGCATCTTCGCAGATACGGCCTTGGCGATTGGTTCCGCCTGCCTGCTGGGTCAAAAATGGACCAGTCGCCGTGACATTCTCCACTGGCTCCCCGGCGCGATCGTCGCTCTCTTCGTCGCAGTCGGCGCATTTCCATACCTCTCCGGGTTTCGCGCCGATGCCGAGCGCCACGGTACGCGCGCCCGTCTCGCGGCGGATCTGCGTGAGGCTTCGTCCAACTGCGAACAGACCGGCGCCTGCTCATCCGGTTCGCCCCTTGAGATTGTCGTTCTGTCAGACCCTGCGCCCTATTCGCTTCCCCCGGTCCGTTTCGACCGGGTCCGTATTCTCCGGGTGGATTCCATGCAAATCGCCCGGCGCTGCGTTGAACTTGAACCGCGCCGCCGAGCGGTCGTCGTGCCCACGGACCGGCGCAGGAAAACGGCCGAGGGCATGTTCGTTCCCGCTTCCACGCCGATCAGTTGGGCCGACAAGCCTTTTCTTGTTGTGCTTCCGGATTCCTCCGGACCGGTTGACGCAGTCCAGCCAGCGTCCTAGCTTGGCAAGACTTGTTGCGTAGTCGGGAATGTGGAGTCGAGCAGTATGCCCAACCCCTTGTGTCACTTTGAATTGATGGTTGACGATCCGTCCAAGGCCCGTGCATTCTACGAGGCCGTATTCGACTGGACCTTCGACGACGCCTCCATGCCCGGATACACGCTCATTCAGACGGGGGCGGAGCCCACCGGCGGCATGTTCAAGAGGCCGGAGCTGGCTCCAGGCGTCTGTGCCAATATCTACTTTCAGACCCACGACCTCGATGCAACCTTGTCCAAGGCTGTCGAGCGGGGCGCGAAAGTCCTGGTCCCCAAGACGGCCATCCCCAACGTGGGCCATTTCGCCATGATCACCGACCCGGAAGGCATTCCCGTCGGCCTGATGCAGCCCAATTGATCGCGACACCCCTCAGATTCGCTGATCCGCCTCGCGCAATCCAACCGGCGGGGACAGGACCTCGCTCAGTACGATCGCGCGACGCAGCGCTGAAGGGTCGCCACTTGGAAACAGACTGGCCGCCGTAATGGCCGCGGCCGCTTCCGGGCGCTGCTCCACCGCTCCGGCGCTCTCGGCCACCTGTTTTATGACGCTTTCCAGGCTGGTGCGATGCGAGAAGGCGTCGGCTTCCTTCTTCTGAATCTCGTCAGAAGGAAGATGCCGCCGTTTTCCCTTGCCTGCCGGCCGCGCTTCCGGGGCGGTCTGTCGATTCGGTCCCGCTTTCGATTCCCGCTGGCGCTCCGCCCAGCTTGCTTCGGACGAGTCGGAGCGAACCGAACGCCGCGGCTTCCGCGGCGGTTCCTGGTGCCGATGGTGCTCTGGGGGCAACTCCACGTGCGGCCTTCCCCGCCTCGTCTCCGGGCGCTCGCCCCGCGGCTCTACCCGCTCCAGCTTGGGAACGCCTTTACCGGAGGCCCGCTCCGGCAACTTCGGAGGGGGAAGCGGTGGATGTACGCCCGGTGGAATCGGGTGCAAGGGGCTTCCCGGTCGATCTTCTTCGGACTCCAACTCGACCCATCCCCCGCCGTGTTCTTCCTCCTTCTTTCCACCGAAAAACTCGACCAATTTCTTCAGGACGGCGGCCAGCGCACCCCCGAACACGATCAGGACGATGATGATCGCCTGAATCCAGTCATCGAGGTTGGTCTGTTGAGCGAGCAGCCAATCCATAGCAAATCCCCGCATGAGCCAAACTCATCCACGCCGGGTCCGAAGCGTGATTACGTCGATCCGCCTTCCGGCTTGGGGTGCTGCCCGCCGCCGCCGATGGCGTCGCGCATGGTCGTGTCCGCCTGGATGTTTCGCATGCGGTAGTAGTCCATGATTCCGAGATTGCCGTTGCGGAACGCCTCGGCCATGGCCTTGGGAACCTCCGCCTCGGCCAGCGTGACCAGCGCCCGGTTCTCCTCGACCTTGGCGCGGTTTTCGGCGGCTTGGGCGATGGCCATCGCACGGCGCTTTTCTGCTTCGGCCTGGAACCGGCGCTTGTCCGCCTCGGCCTGATCCGCCTGAAGCTTGGCCCCGATGTTCTCGCCCACATCCACGTCGGCAATGTCGATCGAGAGAATCTCGAAGGCTGTTCCCGAGTCGAGTCCCTTGACCAGGACTGCTTTGGAGATGCGGTCGGGGTTTTCCAGCACGACCTTGTGCGTCTGGGCGGAACCGATGGCGCTGACGATACCCTCACCCACACGCGCGATGATCGTCTCCTCCGTCGCACCACCGATCAGCCGCTGGATGTTCGTCTTGACCGTGACCCTTGCCTTCGCCTTGAGCTGGATGCCGTCGATGGCTACGGCGTCGATGGTCGACTTGCCCAGGACGGGGTTGGGTACATCAATCACTTTCGGATTCACGCTCGTGTTCACGGCGTCGACGATGTCGCGACCCGCCAGGTCGATAGCGCAGGCCTTGCGCCAGTCGAGGTCGAGCGCCGCACGATTCGCCGCGATCATCGCCCGGGTTACGTTGGGGACCCGTCCCCCGGCGAGGTAATGACTCTCGAGATCGTTCGTCGTGATGTCGTGGATGGCGGCTTTGACCAGTTGGATCTTGCAAAGAACGATGGTCAGAGCATCGACCTTGCGCAGGCGCATACCGATGAGGTCCCACATGGTCACGCCGGCTTTGCTCATGTAGGCCTGGAGCCAGAGGCGGAAGAACTGGGCGATCACCAGCAGGATGACGAGAATGACAAGTCCGAAGACGATGATGGCCGCCCAGGCCCAGGAGCTTACTCCGGCCTTGGCTTGCGCAAGAAGGAATTCCGTCTCCCACGTCATGACAGGTCCTTTCCATTTCCAGTAAAGCAGTTTGCCGATTCCGTCGCCGGTCCGCCTGCGTCCGAACGCTAAGCAGTGGCGGTGTCCTCCGTCGTCGTTACCGACAGATTCCCATTCCTGATGCCGGTCGCGACCACGGCCGTCCCGGCATCGATCACACCCAATTCAGACACACAGGGCAGTCGTTTGCCCTTGAACTCGCACGTGCCCACGGGGCGCAGCGCCGTGACCGCCCGCCCCCGAAGTCCCACCAATGCCCGAAGCTCCTCAATGGGAACGCCGATGTCCGCCGACGTTAGCATCGGATTGGGCGGCGAGATTCTTCGGCCGATGGGGGTGACATGCCAGTACTTGATTGCGAAGTAGGCGAATATCGGGAGGAAGACCAGCACCGCGAAAATGGCCAGCGTTCCCGCGTCCCGCCCGCCGTACTGAAAGGTCTTCACGATCGCCGCGATCAGAAAGCCCACGCCTGCGATGCTCAGCACGCCGTGGGAGGGGATGAAGATCTCTGCGATGAGGATCAGCACCGCCACGAGAAAGAGAGCGATAATGAGCCCGAGCTCGGACATGATGTTCGCGGAACCTCCGGGCAGCGGAATCTGAGGCCGCCTCCGTCAGGACGCCTTTTCGCGGACGACCACGTGATTTCCCCGCCGCTCGATCACCTCGACCGGCCGGTTCGTCTCAACATATTCGCCCTGCGTGACGACGTCGACCAGCACACCCTGGAACTTTGCCCGCCCTCCGGGATGCAGCGGCGTCGCGCTGGTGCCCTCATCTCCCACGCGAGCCGCCCCGCGGTAGGCATCGTCCACGATCACGGAGGACGGCGTTGGATTATCCGGCACGATGCGGGCAAAGAACGGTGTCTTGGGGAGGTACTTGCTCAGCAGGAACATACCCACCAGCGAAGTGCCCAGCGCGCTCACGACGGTCATTGCCCCGACCTTGAGGGCATCGAGTGTTTCCGGCAGCCGCGGGAAGAGCAACGGGAAGCCCTGGCCCGGTTCCTCCGGTACAAACGTCGCGAGCATGCCGGCGAGAATCAATATGATGCCCGAAATCCCCGCCACGCCGAAGCCCGGAATCACGAACAGCTCCAGCAGCAGCAGGAGGATCCCCAGGGCAATAAGCAGAATCTCCCAGATGTTCGCGAGCCCCGTCATATAGGGCGCCGCCACGAAGATCCCCAGACAGATTAGCGCCACCAGACCCGGCACGCCGACCCCGGGGGTGTGGAATTCCACGTAAGCGCCGAGGAAAACGATAAGCAGCAGGAAGCCGCGTACGGCCGCCGAGGTCATGAACTGGGCGAGATTCTCCGACCAGCTTGCGTCCTCGCGAATGATCTCGCTCAGCCCGTAGCGGGCTTTCAATTGCGCTTCGTCGGAGATGATCGCCTTGTTAAAACCGTACGCATACGCCTCGCCGGCCGAGACCTCCAGCAATTGGTCGTCCCGCACCACCGGCTGTATCACGTCTACATCCACGTCGAGCACGGGATCGAAATACTTCCGGACCAGCTCCCAGGCATGCTCCGCATTCGAACCCGCGTTCTTCGACGGTCCCGGTACTCCGGAGCCGTCCACGCCCGGTTCCGTATTCCCGGCAGATTCGTCCTCCGTTGCCTCTGCGGCGTCGGTGGATACGTCGGCCGCATGGTTGCCCGCCTCATCATCCTCGACGGCTGCGTCTTCATCCGTTCTGCCGACAAGACGCAGCTTTTCCTTGCGAAAGACGAATTTCCGCTCGCCCGTTTCCTTGTTTTCGATCCACCAGACTTCTCGATCGGGCTTCACGAACGCCTCGCAGAGCACCTGGCTGTACCCGTTTCGCTTGCAGGAGGCACGAAAGTCGGCCAGCACGGGTGACATGGCCTTGGCCTCGAGGTCCTCCGGGACGGCCTCCACGCCGACCGGAGTGCCCATGATGACCTGGGCGCTGCCCATGCGCGAGGAGCGGGCCATGACGATTTCGTCGGCCGCAACGGCCACAATGGTTCCTCCCGAATGGGCGTTCGGATTGACCCACGCCACCGTCTTGACGTTGTCCATTTCCCGAAGCAGGTCGGCGATGGCGATGGAGCTGGTGACCATTCCGCCCGGGGTGTCCAATTCGATGACAATGACCTCGGCTCCACGCCCGCGGACTTCGTCGATGCGGCGCTCCAGGCTTTCCGCGGTCACATCCGTGATCTCCCCCTTGAGTGAAAGGATGGCGCCGATGCGGGGCGCAGATCCGTCTTGATCCTCGGTTGCGGGTCCGCCATGTCGAACGTCAGCCGGGCTCGAGACAGCCAGCACCAGGAGCGCACTGAGAGACAGCAAAAATCCGCCGGGAATTCGGAATCGCTTGAGGGGGTCAGGTAGCATGGAAGCAACTCCGACAGGTTGGCAAGAATCGGCTGAACCGATGTCAATTCACTGAAATTGTAGAAATGGGCCGTACTCCCAGCAAGTTGAAAGGAGTACGCTTAATTCTACCCGCCCCTGCGGCAATACCAATCCCGCTGGCGGTCTCATGCGGGCGAAGACCATTTTCGACGGAAATGTCACGTCATGATGAGGAATGAGCACCGGCCGGTTCGAGGGCGGTCCTTTCCGGGACACGGCGCCACCACTCGACCGTCCGCTTCAGCCCCGCTTCCAGATCGACGGTCGCGGTCCAGTGCAGCAGCTTGGAGGCTCGTGCCGTATCCAGTTGCCGCCGCGGCTGGCCGTCCGGGCGACTTCGATCCCAGGCGATTTCCCCGCGAAATCCGCTGAGTTCCCCGATCGTCTCCGCCAGTTCCGCGATGCGAATCTCGCGGCCAGTGCCCAGATTGATCGGGCGAGAATCGTTGTGCAGCGCCGCCGCAGTGACGATGCCCGCGGCCGCGTCATCCACGTAGAGAAACTCGCGGCTCACCTCTCCGCTTCCCCAGAGGGTCACCTTTTTTTCGCCGTGCTCTGCTGCTTCGACGAACTTGCGAATCATGGCCGGTATGACGTGCGACGTTTGCAGATCGAAGTTGTCTCCGGGACCGTACAGATTAACCGGGATCACGTAGACCCCGTTGAAGCCGTATTCCGCCCGATATGCCTCGAGCATCGTACCAAGGGCGCGCTTGGCTATCCCGTAGGGGGCGTTGGTTTCCTCCGGGAAGCCATTCCACAAGTCGTCTTCATGGAATGGGACGTCGCAGAATTTCGGGTAGGCGCAGACCGTACCCACCTGGACGAACTTGCCGGATCCACGGCGTCGGGCCTCCTCGATCAGGTGCAGGCCCATGGCCATGTTGGCATAGAAGAACCGACCGGGGTGTTTCTGGTTGGCGCCGATTCCGCCGACTTCCGCCGCAAGGTGCAGTACGACGTCCGGCCGGGCGTCGTCGAACAGCCTCGCAACGTCCTCCGCGCGGGTCAGGTCGTAATCCCCCGAGCGCGGCACGACGATCTGCTCCACGCCGGCTGACGCAAGTTTCGCGCACACCGCCCGCCCCAGGAACCCGGCTCCGCCGGTGACGCAAACGCGCTTGTTCTCGAGATAGCCCGCCATGTCCAACTCCACCGCGGAAACAGCACCGCCCGCGACGCGCGGGCGGATGCGGGCGTTATCGGCTTCCCTTCGGGGGAACGTCAAGCGTTCGTCGCGAACAGGCTCGACCGATCTCGGGGCGGCGTTGTTATCAGTATTGAAAAGGGCGTTTGTGTGGCAATCCGGTCATGGTCCGAAAACGCAACACCCATTTTCGGCTGCGTCAGCGCTCAAACACCATCTCCCCGCGACGAATCACGGTCCGTACGCAATTTCGTCCGCACTCATACACCCATCGCGCGTGATTGGGTACATCGAGCACGACCAGATCTGCCTGCATCCCGACCGCCATCGCTCCGAGTCGATTCTGGCGACCGAGCGCCGCCGCGGCGTTGGCGGTTGCCGCTACCAGCGTCTCCGTCGGTGTCATCCGGCACTGCGTGCAGGCAATGCTCATCGTCAGCGGGAGCGATTCGACCATCGACGAACCGGGGTTGTAATCGGTTGCGATCGCCACCGGAAGGTCGGCGTCGAGCATCCGCCGCGCCGGTGCCTGTTCCACGCCCAGGAAAAATGAGCAGGCCGGCAGTACGACGGCGACCGTTCGGGACCGTCGCAATGCGGCCATGGCGTCATCGTTGACGGTTTCCAGGTGGTCGGCCGAGACCGCTCCGACCTCCGCCGCCAGCATTGTCGCTCCCATCTGCGTAATCTGATCGGCGTGGACTCGCGGGCGCAATCCAAACCGGGCCGCCGTCGTCAGCACGCGCCGTGACTGTTCCACGGAGAATGCCGTTCGCTCACAAAATACGTCACAGAACTCGGCGAGCTCCTCGTCACGAATCGTGGCGAGCACGTCATCGGCCAGCACCTGATCCAGGTAAGCGTCGGCGTTGCCCGCAAACTCCTTCGGCGTGGTATGCGCCGCGAGATACGTGCCGACGATTTCCTGCATGGCCAGCGCCTGGAGACGCTTCACCGCGCGGAGCATTTTCAGCTCGTCATCGACGGTCAACCCATACCCGCTCTTGATTTCGACGGTTGTTACGCCTTGGGCGAGCATGCGCTGCAGTCGGGGCAGGGCCAGACCGACCAGTGCTTCAAGCGACGCACGCCGCACAGCCTCGACGGAAACGCGGATGCCGCCACCTTCCTCCGCAATCTGCGCGTAGGATTTCCCCTCGATGCGCTTCACGAACTCCGCCTCGCGCGAGCCCGCAAACACGGTGTGCGTATGGCAGTCGATCAATCCGGGAACAACGCAACCACCCTCCGCGTCGATCGCGCGGGCGTCGGCGGGCGCGCTCAAGTCTGTCTCGGGGCCGAACCACCGGATCAGCCCGTCTTCGATCAGCACCGCGGCGCCCGCAATCGTCTCGATCCTGCCCATCGCCCGGCCAGGGACCGGACCCTTGGGCACGACAACAAGTTCGGAGATGTTGCGAATGGCGAGCATGATCATCTCAGGTCGGGGAACGCTCCCGTGGCGAACTATCGCGTTCCGGTTCCCGGCGCATCACCCAGTCGCGTGGGCATGTCGGCCAACACGTACGCTACCACGGCCATCGCCGCGACATTGCGCGAAAGGAGCTGCGGATCGATCTTGTCGAGCGTGTCTGCGTGGCTGTGGTGGTAATTGAAATAGATCGATCCGTCGACGCGATGCCCCAGCAGCATGACCCCTGCGTCTTTCATAGGGCTTACATCCGCGCCGGACCAGCCCGTCTCCACGTGCATGGAACCGAGATCGTCGAGCAGCGAGACGATATCCGCCATCTGCGCCTGCGCGAGCCGCTCCCGGCTGGTGTCCTTGCAGTCCACCGAGAATCCCAACGGTTGGAAGATGCCGCTGTCCGATTCCAGCGCCGCGACATGATCGGGCAATTCGTGGGCGTGTTCATCGGCGTAGGCCTTGCCGCCGCGCAGCCCGTTTTCCTCGTTGACCCAGAGCACGACGCGGATCGTTCGCCGAGGCCTGAGATTGAGCTTGCGGAGTACGTTGATGGCCTCCATGGCGATGACGCACCCGCCTCCGTCGTCATGCGCGCCGTGGCCCACGTCCCACGAGTCCAGATGCCCACCGATGACCACAACCTCGTTTGCGTGTGACGATCCGCGCAGCTCGCCGATTACGTTGGCCGAAGGGGCATCGGGGAGCGTCCGAGCCTCCATTTCCAGTCGAACGCGAACCTTCTCGGCGCGCCGGGTCAGACGGGCGATCATTTCCGCGTCTTCAACCGTTATCGCGGCCGCCGGAATTTGCACCTCGGCATCGCCGTAGTTCATTGCGCCCGTGTGCGGCGTATAGAGACTGCTCGCCGTCACGGAGCGAATCAGGCACGCGACAGCGCCTTTTTCCGCCGCGATTCGTGCCCCGTGTGTGCGATAGTACACCGTCTTTCCGTAGCCCGATCCCTGAACCGGGTCGTAGGGCGGCATCGCCTTGTTAAACAAGACAACCCTTCCTTCAACGTCCGCTCGATCCAACTGGTTGAACTGCTCCTCGTCTTCCACGACAACAACCTCGCCGGTGATACCGCTCGGCGGTGTACCGACGGACCCGCCGAGTCCAAGCATGCCCATCGGCCGTTCGTGCGGATCGAGCATGGTCAGCGACTCCCGCCCCCGTACCCAATGCGGCACCATGACCGTCTCCCGGCGAACGTTCTCCTGTCCGTTGCGCTGCATGGTCCGCGCCGCCCAATCCACAGCCTTCTCGAGCTGCCGCGAACCGCTCAGCCGCGGTCCGACCGTCAGGCAAAGCTCTTCCATTTTCTCCCAGGCATCGTTACCCGCGAGCGTGGCGTTGATAATCCGCTTTGCCGCGTCCCGGTAGCGGTCGGCAATGGGCGTGCGGCGATCGGCGCGCGGCGGTGGTTCGGTTTCGGGATAAGTTCCCGCGGCTGCCACCGCGATGCCGATCGCGACGGTTGAAATCAGGGACAGATTCACGTTGTTTGTCTCCTCTCCCCAGGAGGGTATTACCCGGCCGGATTCATGGCCGTCTCCTCCGCTCAGGCCTGCCCGCCCGGCTCATAGTGAATCACGACGGTCAGCATGTATTTCCCCGACTCACGCGCTTCCGACAGCGGCGTGACGCTGTGTTTGATGGTCAGGATCCTCGGCTTCGCCTGCCGTTCCCACTCGTTAAACTGCCCGACAACCTGGTCAAAGTCATCACGATGATCGCCGGGTGCGCTGATGACATGCAGGGGCATGGTATCTCCTTCGATGTTGATTTCCGCGGACTTCCCCCATCGCCTGGGCCGGACGAATCCGCCCATCTTACGGACTCAGGTACGGGACTCCAAGCGCCTGGGCCCATTGCAATTCGAACGCGTCCCCGTGTCGCAACAGCCGCCGAACGCTAGACTGTGGGCCATGGCCGGTACGCGCCTGGTCAATTTCTCTCTTGCACGGAAGTTCATTCTCCTGTTCGGGTCGGCCGTGCTGCTGACCATCGCCGTTACCCTGCTGTTTCCATTCGTTCAGATGAACAATCTCGACGTGGAAGCCATGCTCATGCAGGCGAACTGGGTGGCGACCTCGGCGTACCAGTCCGTGGACCTTCGCCAACCAGACTGGGTGGCGGCCCAGGCCCTGCTCGAGGCCCGCTGGCCGACCATGGTCGAACAGTTCGGGCTGCCCCCACGATGCCCCGTACTCGTTCCCGCCCGTACGCCGCCCGGCCAGAACCTTGTGGCGCTCTCTACCCAATTGCACGGCTTCCGCGCCGAAGCCGTGGAACGACTCTCCCGCTATCCTTCGCAGCGCTATTTCTGGCGCCTGCAGGATGAAGGCGACACATTCCGCTACGCCTTTGCGGTTCGTCCTGGCCTGGGCGATCGACACCCCGAGACTCTCGACGGCATCATCGATGTGCAGCTCGATGTTCCGCCGCAGAATGCCCGGTGGAACATCATCGTCACCATCCTCGCCGGCGCGACCGGCGCCATCCTCGCGCTGGTGGTCTTCTACATGGTAACGCAGCGACTCGTCCTTCGTCCGGTGCTGGCTCTTCGCCACGCAGCCGAAAGGGTGACCTCCGGCGATGTCGAGGTCCGCGCCACCATCAGCAGCGGCGACGAATTCCAGGAGCTCGGCGACGCCTTCAACGACATGCTCACCCACCTCCGTGCCGCTCAGGAGGAACTGCGCCGCACGAACCGCTCGCTCGACGTGCGCCTCGGCGAACTCGCTGAACTGAACGTCGGTCTCTACGAATCGGTTCGATTGAAGAGCCAGTTCCTTGCCAACATGAGCCACGAGTTGCGTACACCGCTCGTTTCCATCATCGGTTTCGCCGAGCTGCTCCGCGATTCCTGGGACCGACCCGACATCGACCGCAACCGCCTCGCCCGATTCGCGGAGAACATCCTGAGCAGCGGCCGCGGCCTGCTCGAGATCATCAACGACCTTCTCGATCTGGCCAAGATCGAAGCGGGCAAGATGGCCCTGCACCTGACGGACTTCGCCATCGATGCGCTCTGCCACGATCTCATCGACTTTGTCCGGCCGGTGGCGGACAAGAAGAACCAGCGCCTGGAACTGACCGTTGCCGACGACCTGCCCCGGTTTCATAGCGATGCCGGAAAGATCAAGCAGATTCTTTACAACCTTCTCAGCAACGCCGTTAAGTTCACGCCCACGGGCGGGTCAATCTCATTGAGCGTCTCGGGCGAGAGTGACGGATTCGTCCGGCTTGCCATCAGTGACAGCGGTCCCGGCGTCCCGTCTGAACAACACGGCCGGATATTCGAGAAGTTCTACCAGGCGGACGGTTCAGCCACACGCGAATCCTCCGGCACGGGACTGGGGCTGGCCATCTCGCGGGAGCTGGCGCACATGCTCGGCGGTTCGCTGAATCTGGCGGACGACCCGCCCCCCGGCGCGACGTTCGTGCTCATCGTGCCCGCCGTCGCGCCGCCGCAGGCGACGGTCGAACGGCCTCGACTCACTTGAGAGCGCAGCTTTCCCGCCGGCGGCCCGGGCGAACACCTCTCCGCAACGACTCTTCGGAGGAATGTCTGCGGTGTGGCGGCAAGCGTCCGGTTTCTGGAATAGCGCCGGTGCGGCGCATAAGATGGAGAGTCCGGGCGCTTCGGCGAGGATGCCGGTTGAATTCTTGTCGGGCGCCCCCTAGGATGCCCGTCCCCGGAGCGCGTCCGGTTGTGGCAGGATGTCGCGATGCTCATGAAGCCGATCGCACCAGCCATCTACCCGAACAGCCTGATTGCCCAGCAGGATCCGACGGCGGCGGCGTTCACGGGGATTGCGATTCTGGGCGGCGTGGTGGCGGCACTGATCGTGCTGCTGCTTATCGTGAACCAGATTCGCAAACGCCTGGTGCGCGGGGAATCCGCCAACGAGCCGCCATTCACGCTCGACTCGATCCGTCGCATGCGCGACCGCGGTGACCTCAGTGAGGGTGAATACGAGGTCCTTCGACAGCGGATCATCGACCAGGCGTCGCGGTAGTTGGATCAAGCGGCGCCCGCCGTCGCCCGATAAATAACATGTACACGGCGCGCGTCCGACTTCGAAGCAGATCGGGCCCGCGGTGCTTCGCTCGTTTAGTGCGTTGTAAGCCGGCTTGGCAGGAGCTTGAATATGCCTTCCGTTCGAGGTGGTGGTGACGGCAATCGACCGCGACGCGCCAGCACGTGCAGCTTCTGCGGCAAGAGCCAGCGCGATGCCGGGCCGATGGTCGAAGGTCCTCGCGATGTCTTCATTTGCAAGGCCTGCATCGAGCTCTGCCACAACATCATCAAGCAGGAGATGCGTCGCACCTCCGCGACCCGCGCCGTGCTCCAGGAAGTGCCTTCCCCCCGCCAGATCCACGAGTTTCTCGACCAGTATGTCATCGGGCAGGAGCGGGCCAAGCGCATTCTCTCCGTCGCCGTCCACAATCACTACAAACGACTCCAGCATCTTGATCGCGCGAATCCGGAAGACGTGGAGATCGACAAGTCCAACGTGCTGCTCATCGGGCCCACCGGTGCAGGCAAGACCCTGCTCGCCCGTACGCTGGCACGAATGCTCAACGTGCCCTTCGCCATTGCCGACGCCACGACGCTGACCGAAGCCGGTTACGTGGGCGAAGACGTCGAGAACATCCTGCTCCGTCTGCTGCAGAACGCCGAGTACGACCTGGAGACAGCCCAACGCGGCATCATTTATATCGACGAGATCGATAAGATCGGAAAGACCTCGCACAACGTCAGTATTACCCGCGACGTCTCCGGCGAAGGCGTCCAGCAGAGTCTGCTCAAGATGCTGGAAGGAACGGTTGCCAACGTTCCGCCGCAGGGCGGCCGCAAGCACCCCGAGCAGCAGTACATTCAGATGGACACGACCAACATCCTGTTCATCTGCGGGGGTACCTTCGTCGGGCTCAACGACATCATCGAGCGGCGCATCGGCCGCAGTACCATCGGCTTCTCCACCGAGGCCGATCCTCACGACGACGCCAAGTCCCGCGGAGAAGTGCTCCGCCAGGTCGTGCCGGAAGACCTCGTCTCCTTCGGCATGATCCCGGAGTTTGTCGGCCGTATGCCCGTGGTCTGCACGCTCGAGCCGCTCGACGTGGAGATCCTCACGCGCATCCTGACCGAGCCGCGCAACGCCCTCGTTAAGCAGTATCAGAAGTTCTTCGAGTATGAAAACTGTGCACTGGAGTTCTCGCCCGAGGCACTGCGGCTCATTTCCGAACGGGCCCTGGAGCGCGAGACGGGTGCCCGTGGGCTCCGCGCCGTGCTGGAAGAGATCATGCTCGAGCCCATGTACCAGCTTCCCGACTACCGCGAAAGCGGCAAGCTCGTCGTGACGGAGGGCGTCGTGCTCCAGCAGGAGTCCCTGCTGCCCGCTAAGCCGCGCCGCCGCCGTGAATCGGCTTGATCGAGGCCCGAAGTCGCTGCCGCACCGGGCAAGCCGGACCATTTGATTCGTGTAGTTTAGTGCTCCAGGGGGATATCCCCGGACCGCGTCGCGATTCCCCTCCCGTCCAGCGCCCAGTCGTTCGATTATCAGACATAACGGGTCGTCACCGTGTTCGGCCTGTCCTGATGCAGTGACGATATCTTAATGTGCTGATAGATGCCTCGAACCGGCTGGCCGCGGCCACGCTGCACTTGAGGGGTTTGGCTCCGAAGCGGTTCGAGATCGACTTGACAGGAGGCGCAACCGTGCCCATCACCATGATCTGTCCTCGGCTGCGCTGCCGGGCGATGCTTCGCGTTCCCGACTCCGTACGCGGCAAGCGCGTTCGGTGCTCCGAATGCGGCGTCTCTTTTTTCGTGCCTGAGTTGACCGTAGGTCGCGCCGCGCCGCGCAAGAAGGAAGCCGCACCTGCCGGCAATGCCGATACCAACGTTCCCGCCGAGAATCCCTCCTGATGTGAGGGAGTGCAATCAACCCAGGGCCGTCGGCAGTGTTCCCACGCAACAGATGATGGGTGCGATGAGAGCTATGATGATGGCTCCCAGCGCCATGCTCCTTTTCTGCGGCCGGCGAAGACCTACTGCCGCCGCAATTAGCGTAGCCACCCACACGCCGAGTGCTGACAATTGTGTCAGACTGGCGAACATCATCCCCGGCGGGAATCCACCGCCCGTGTTCATCTCCAATGCCGCCCGACGCTGCGCCTCGAAGAAACTCATTCCCTCGTCTTCTACCAGCCGCGTATAGACCTCCTCGAAACGCCGAAAATCCTCCCGGTAAACCCACATCAACGCGACTGTCGCAATGGAAAGCAGGATCAGCAGACAGGCCAGGACCATCGCGGTGACGGCAGCGGGATTCGAACCGGCCGGATTAGGGCGCCAAGCCGGCAGGGCCATCCCCGGAGCGGATTCGTACGGCATCGGACCCGCTTCCACCGTTAGCGAGGGCGCATCCTCCGAGCTGGTCAAAGGGGCTTCCAGCGTCGATACATCCGGTGCGGTTACGGTGGACTGGCAGTATGGGCAGCGCACCGGACGCCCTGCCCACTCCTCGTCCACTTCGATCGGCTGATGACAGGCTTCGCACGAAAACTGAATCGCCATGCTGGAATCGTAGCTCTCGTCACACCCTCGGGCAATCCGTCCCGGATCCATCATAACGTCTTCGTTCGGATTATTTTTCAGCGCGATTTTGGCCGTCGGAATCCGAGTCTGCTTCGACTTTTCAACCCGCGCCGCCGGGCCGGCCGATCGGACGCGCAACTCTCGCGCCCGCGATGCGCCGAGTTTGCCGTTTTTCAGCGCGCTTTGCCCCATCCGCCGGCTCAAGTCGGTGTAGAAGGCGCGCCGATAGCTAGCCCCGATTCCATGTAACCACGACGCCACGGCCCCTTCGCCGACACCGGGAGGTGCTTGATGATGACCAAGACCGACGCCATTGACGCCATCACACGCTTGAATGCCACGGCCCGTCCCACGTTCCTGGCCGAGTTCTCCCTTCGTGAACTCGAGGAATACCTCGAACGGCTGCGCTCCCTGCGCGGCGATCCTGAACTGGACGCCCGCTCCTCGCGCGATCCTGTCGCGCCCCCTCCCGGATCCCGCCGTGGTGACGCAGCTTTGTCACATGCGGAAACGCCCGGCGCTTCGCGCAACCCGACTACCGCGCCCGAAAGCGCTCGAGAAGATCGATTATTCGCCTGATGTTCTCCGGCAGTGGTGCCTCCAGCTCCACCGGCTTCTCGTGGATGGGGTGGATGAAGCGCAGCCGGCGGGCGTGCAGGGCCTGAAAGGTGATGAGTGGCTCCGTGTCGCCCTCACCCCGCAGATCGAATTCGCTGATCCAACGGCCGCCGTACATCTTGTCACCCACGATCGGATGCCCAATCGACGCCGTGTGCACGCGAAGCTGGTGCGTTCGGCCCGTCTTCGGAAATAGCTGCACCGTCGAATACCCCCGATAACGCTTGGCCACGCGGTATTCCGTGATGGCTTCTTTGAACATTGCCTGTCGCGGTGGCGAGGCACTGGGCAGCACCATCCGCTGTGTTGTTTCCGGATGCGGCGCCAGTGGCTTGTTGATCACGTCCGCATCCAGCGTCATTTCCCGTTCGCAAACCGCGAAGTATTCCTTCTGAATCGTCCGCCGTTCGAATTGCATCGACACGCGCCAGTGGGCTTCGTCGGTCTTGGCGATCAGCAGCACGCCCGTGGTGTTCTTGTCCAGCCGGTGCATGATCCCCGGGCGGAACGGGTCGCTTCCCCTGCTCAGCGAAGCGGCGTAATGCGCCACGCCGTTGGCGATGGTGCCGGTCTGCGTCACGTTCGCGGGGTGGCACACCACGCCCGCCTGCTTGTTCAAGGCGATCAGCCAGTCGTCCTCGTAAATGATGTCCAGTGGGAGGTACTCCGGAACCAGCTCCGTCGGAGGCGGCGGCGGGAGAATGATCTGGATCGCGTCCCCCAGCGACGGCTCGTAGCTGGGTTTGGTGGGCATACCGTTGACCGTCACCAGCCCCTGCTTGATGAAGCGCTGAATCACGGTGCGGGAGATGCGCGAATAGCGCCCGCGCAGGTACTTGTCCAGCCGTTTCCCGGGCATGCGCTTCCGCACGACAAAGCGGTGTACGTCCCCGCCCTCATCCGTGCCCTCGTCGTGCTCGACGCCCGCCGGAGCGAGACCTTCGCCTTCCTCGTCCCGCTCCGGTATCTCGTTTTCCTCTAGCGGCATGGCAGTGATTCCCGACGGCGTCATGAACAAGAAGCGGCTGGCACCACATAGGGTCCGCATCGCAACCGGCAGGAACGTGCCTGGTGCAATGCTAACGCAGCGCATCGAAAACCGACTCCCTTTCCGGGAATCTCCATGCGCCGGTCCGACCCGTCAAGCACCGCTTTCTCGATCCGCTCGCGAACAACCTTTCCCCAGTCGGAAGTTGTAATTCCCCGCGAGCCGGGCGACGGCGGGCGCTATGCTGAATTGGCCGTACGTCGACGCCGGCACCACCCTCCAACCGCATCGGCGCAGCAGATGAACGGGTTCCCGCCCCCACGTCAAAACCACTCATCCGTGCCCGCTTTTTCGCAACCAAGAGCCCCGCCTGACCGCTATTAAGGATATTGGGACCTGACATCGAAGCCCGACGGCTCAACACGATCGTCGCGCCACGAGTACCCCCTGGTCGTTACCGGTCCATTGCCTGTTTCCGACCTCCCCAAGGAGATTGTTCATGTTGAGACTCAGAATCTCGACGGCCTTGTTGTTCCTTTCCTTGACGGGGTGGCTTTCCGCTCCGGCTCTTGCCGACCCCAACCCGAGTGATCATCCGGGAGACGTCCATTCCATGGCGGTGGATATCGCCGCGCTCCTGGCCCAGGCGGAGGCGATCTCACCGGCCGGCAAGGACCCTGAGCAGTCCAAGGCCGATTACAACGAAGTCATCAAAGACATGGAAGTTGTCAATATGACCCCGGAGGACAGCCTCCTGAAGATCTGGCGCTACCCACGAGGCAAGCGCGACAAAGATCAGGAGAAGGTTCTCTGCGAAGTCCCCGCCCGATTCTTGGGTGAGCGTTTCATGCTCTCGACGTCCGTCGCCGGTGGATCCTATCTGTTCGGATTCCCACTCAACGAGCGCGCGGTCTTCTGGAAAGTCCAGGGGGATCATCTCCTGCTCGTCGAGCCACAGACACGATTCATCGTGGATGGCAAGACGCCGGTCCGCGCCGCCGTTGAGCGGACCCATCCCGACTTGATCCTTGCGAGCGTCCCCGTCCTCGCCAAGAAGCCGTCGGATGACAGTCCGGTTTTTGACCTCGGCGCCCTGCTGAAGAGCGACTTCGCCGACATCGGCTGGCTCGCGCCGCGGGGAATGGCCCGGATCATTCCTCAGAACAGCACGTTCGAGAAGATCAAGCCCTTTCCCCAGAACGTGGAAGTGGCCGTCAAGCTGGCCGTGTCGCAGCCTCAACCGCCCGGGTCCTACAGCGAGATCGGCGTCCACTACAGCTTCTGGGCACTTCCCGAAACCGACTACTCTCCACGGATCGCCGACTCCCGCGTCGGCTACTTCCTGACCACCCACCAGGACTGGAGCGTCGATGTCGAAGCCCGCGACTTGTGGAAGCGCTATGTCGACCGCTGGCAGCTCGAAAAGCGCGACTCCTCGCTCGCCCGTTCCGAGCCCAAGGAACCCATCATCTTCTACATCGAGCACACCTGGCCCGTGGCCTATCGCGAAGCCGCCCGTGCCGGAATTCTCGAATGGAACAAGGCGTTCGAGAAGGTCGGCATCCTCAATGCCATCCAGGTCCGCCAGCAGGAAGTGGACAATGAATGGTCTGAAATTGACCTGGAGGACATGCGCTACAGCGGACTGCGCTGGATCACCACCGGCTGGGCTTTCGCTATGGGGCCACACCGCAGCAATCCGTTCACCGGGCAAATTTACGACGCGGACATTCTCTTCGACGATTCCATGGTGCGCGCATTTTCGCAGGAGGGAGACCTCTTCTCACCGGAAGCCATGCTGGCGCCTCGTCTGGCCGATGAAGGTCTCAAGCTCTTCTGGGACAAATTTCCCGACATGAAACCCCGCTTCCTCGCCCGCAGCGCCGAGTGGCCGGTGGGGATCGATACCAAGGGACGGACCGATCCCGGCGTCCTCTTCGACCGTTATCGCGAGCGCCATCCCTTTGGTCACGCGTGTGGTCTGATGCAAGGTATGCAGTCGCAGATGCGCTTTGCCGGTGCCGTTCTTTGCTCCAAGCCACCGGAAGTCCGTGAGAGGCTCCTCCAGGATGCGATCAAGGAGACCGTGGCCCACGAGGTCGGACACGCCCTCGGGCTGCGCCACAACTTCGCCGCCAGCACGGTTTACGCCCTGGAGGAAATCCCCGAGCGTGCCCGGGAAGGAAAGGCGACCTCGGGCTCGGTCATGGACTACCTGCCGCTGATGTTCGGTCACGACGGCGAGGGCGAAGGACATTTCAGCACGCCGACCATCGGACCGTGGGATTACTGGGCCATTGCGTACGGCTACCAGCCCTTCGACCAGTCCTACAAACCGGCCAAGAATGACAAGGAGGAATTGTCCGCGAAGTCGGCCGAGTCGGACAGGAATTCCAAGGCGTCCGACGACATCAGGCTGCCTCCGGAAATGGAACAGGCCATGGCCGCAGTCCCCGCCGAGCGGCGTGAAGCCGTCCGCCAGGCGCTGCTGAAGGCCGGCGTTGCCAAGATCGTGGATACCTCCAAAGACAAGGATAAGGAGCCCGCCGCAACGCCGCCCAGTGGCGAGGAGGGCATGCTCAAGGAAATCGCCTCGCGGGCTTCTCAGCCGGGACTGGTCTACCAGACCGATGAGGACACGACCATCTTCGGCATCGATCCACGGGCCAACCTGTGGGATCTCGGCCAAGATCCCTTCGATTTCGCCGAGCAACGCATGGTCCTGGTCAAGAAGCGACTCGGCAACTTCCTCGAATGGGCGGTGAAAGACGGCGAGAGCTGGGAATTCGCCCGAAGTTCCCTTCTTACGCTCATGCTCGAAAAAGTGCGCGTGATTGACTACGTCGGGCGGCTGATCGGGGGCCAGCAGGTCAGCCGAGCCCACCGTGGAGATCCTTCGGCTCCGACGCCCTACGTGATGATTCCCAGGGAGCGACAGGAGAAGGCGCTGCGCTTCATCGCCGAAAACCTCTACGATGACGATTTCTTTGATGTCGATCCTGACGTGCTGAAGCACCTGACGCCATCCCGGTGGTCACACCAAGGCGCCTGGGTATCGCTCAATGTGGAATTCCCCTATTACGCGTATGTCGCCTTTTTCCAATGGTGGAACCTCTTTGATCGCCTGTTTCCGCCGACGCTGGAACGCATCCACGATGCGGAGGTGAAGTCCGATCCGGAGGATCGGTTCACCATCTCGGCCTATTTGCAGGCGCTGCAAGCGGCCTGCTGGGAACCCAGTCTCGACGCGCAGCGCGCCGCTGACTCCGGAAAATGGGGCGACACCAGGCCGTTCATCCCCGGCGTGCGACGCTCGCTTCAACGGGAATACCTGAACCTCATGGAGCAGTTGGTGCAGTATCGCCCCGGCGTCGTGCTCTCTCCCGATCTGCACGCCATGGTGCGGCAGGTACTTTTGGACCTGAAGGGCGACGTCGAGAGGGTCTTGGCTGTCGATGGGCTCGACTTCCCCTCCCGCGCCCACCTCGAGTCCTGCCGGTTCCGCATCGATGCGGTGCTGAACCCCAAGTTCCAGGAACGAGGTCTCTGGTAGTCGTGCGCCGTAAAACGCGGTCACGGTCGCAGCCGATGGCTGCGACCGTGACCGCTGTTCATTCCTCGAAGTGAATCGCGCGATTACCGGCGACGCCGACGCGTCGGGAACCGCCCGCCAAGTGTCCGGGGGGGCTGCCCTCGCGAGCGACCCGATGTCGCCGTTTTCTCCGGCGGCGCACTCGGCCCGGGATGACCCTGCGCTCCGGCTGCCGCGGGTACCGACTCCCGTTCAGCCCGCAGCGGTGGGGGCTCGAATCCTTCCACCTCTCGCGCCGGGATCTGCCGGTTGATGAGCATCTCCACCGCCGTGAGCTCTTTGCCCTCCTCCCGGGTCACGAAGGTGATCGCCTTGCCCTGCGAGCCCATCCGTCCGGTCCGTCCCACGCGGTGCACATACACTTCCGGATCCTTGGGGATGTCGTAGTTGATGATGTGCGAGATCGCGCTCACATCGATTCCCCGGGCCGCCAGGTCCGTTGCGACCAGCACCCGCAACCGATGCTTGCGGAAACTCTCCATCACACGGTCCCGCTTCCGCTGCTCGAGGTCGCCATGAATCTCCTTCGCATTGACGCCCAGGTCGTGCAGCCGTTTGGCCAGCTTCCGAGCACTCGCCTTCGTATTGCAGAAGACGATCGCCACCGGCGGATCCTCCTCCTCCAGCACCGCCCGGAGCATCGCGAACTTCTGGTGCGGATCGACGGTGAGGTACCACTGGTCAATCTCGTCCACCGTGATCTGGTCGCGGGATACATTGACTTCCGCCGGGTCCTTCATGAAACGCATGGCCAGGCGCTTGATCTCGCCGTCCACCGTCGCGGAGACGAAGATCGTCTGGCGCGAGTCGGGCGTTCGATCCAGAATGGCCTTGATGTCATCGCGGAAGCCGATGTCCAGCATGCGGTCCACTTCGTCGAGCACTACAAACCGGATCTCGCTCAGATCCAGCACGCGGCGCTGGATGAAATCCAGCACGCGCCCCGGGGTGCCCACGACAAAATGCGGGCGGCGCCCCAGCCGGTGAATCTGCGTGGCCACCTTCTGCCCGCCGTAGACCTCGACAATGTGCAGTCCGGCGAACTCCGCCAGACGATTCAGCTCGCCGGAAACCTGGACCGCCAGTTCCCGCGTCGGCGCCAGGCAGATCGCTTGAAGTTTGCCCTTGGGATCAAGCTGCTGAAGGACGGGCAGGCCGAACGCCGCCGTCTTCCCCGTTCCCGTGCGCGCCTGTCCCAGCACGTCACGTCCTTCCAGCGCCACGGGGATCAGCGCCGTCTGAATCTCCGACGGCGTTTCAAAAGCCATCTTGCGTAAGGCTTTGAGAAAGCGGACTTCAATGCCGAGGTCGGCGAAGGCTTCGGGGAAATCGGCGAGTTTGTGCATGGTGTGTTGCGATTCGGGACAACTCAGTACAGTCATCAGTTTACCCGTCCGGCGGAAAACGAATCAATGAGCGGGGCCGAGGCAATCACAAGTTGCTTGCACGGTGTGGACGCGGCATCGCCGGTTGCCGGCCTCGACCAGAATCCGATACGGGGCGTCCGGCCCCAATTCTCAGATCTCAGGATTCCCTAATTTACGATAGTAGCACACTGGCACGTCGGTGCGATAGCCGAGATCGTCGAAAAGTGCCTTCGAGGCAAGATTCTCCGGTTCGATCAGGGCCGCGATGATGTCGATTCCCAGGGTCTGGAACCCTACTTCGCATGCCTCGACCAGCGCCCGAGCCACCCCCTGCCGGCGCCAGGCGGGCTCTACCGCCAGCCGGTTGATCCAGCCCTTTCGCTCGTCATGCGTGCCGAATACCACCCCGATCACCCGAGCGTCCGCTTCTGCGACGAGATAGAGCGCCCCGAATCGCGCCAACTGCCGCACGTAGGCCTCCCGTGTATCGCGACCCTTGGGCCGGTAAGGCAAGCCGGCGGCGCCCCATACTGAGACAATGGCGTCGTAGTCCGACTCTGTCGCCCCACGGATGCGCCACGGAACCGCCACCGACTCGCCTGCGGGAATTGCATCCCGGTTCGAGCTCATTTCCACTGGTCCCCGAAACTGGCCGAGAGGAACAGGAACTGTCCGTAATTGAACAGGACGTGCCCGGCGATGGCCGGTATCAGCGAACGCCGCCAGATCGTCAAAATACTGAAGATGATCGAGAGGATCGCGATCGGCACCATCATCGGCGGAGTCTGGTCTGCGGCGTGCGGCGCCACGAACAACGCAGTGCTGAGAATCACCGCCACGATCCAGCTGCTCGTCAGTCTCCGCAGGCGCGGCAGAATGAACCCGCGAACCATCAACTCCTCGTAGAAGCCCACGACAATTGCCAGCATTGCGAACGCGGCCGGAGACAGGTGCGGGATAATCTCGGTCAGAACGACCGCGTTCTCTTCGAGGGACTCCTCGAGGGAGGGGAAGAACGTCACGACGATCAGTGCATAAGCCACCGACAGAAACCATGCGACTGCCGCCCCGGCGGCGCCGAGAAGGACATTCAGGAACCAACTCCTGCCGGTCAGCCCCACGGCCTGCCACGACTGGCCCCGCCCGCGCAGAATGAGCCATACCAGCCCCAAGACCGCCGAGGCACGGACCGCCAGCACGGGCACCAGAATGGTGCGGTTGAATTCGGCTTCGGCCTCCTTGCTCATGCTCTCCGGAGGGAATGCTCCGCTCACCCCCAGGATCACGCCCGTGACGAACTCGGCCGCCACCACGAGCACAACAATGATGAATACATCGACGACGGTTGAACCGCGGCGCATGCCGCGGAGCAGCATCGGGTCGTCGGGCAAAGGCGGCGGGGCAGGAATGGTCCAAGGCTGGCCGTCGACCAACACGGGCCGGGCGACGGGAATCGCCCCGCCCTCATGATCCGGCGCGTCATTCTCCAGCGGGGCGGTAGGATCGAATTCGGTCATACGCCAAGAAGTCTACCCGATCGGCGTTGGTGTGCGACTGGGGACGATCTCGGGGACCAGAGCCCATGGTCTTCTTCTGTCATTCTCACGTAATCCGGCGCACGCCTTCCCAAGTTGACGACCCCCGGGGCGCGGACTAGGTTGACCTCGATCGCGTTTGCGCGTCGGGGGTGGCGTACTGAATATCCCACCCTGCCTCGCTCGCGCAACCACAGGGAGGACCGCCTTGACCGCAGCCACCGATGAACAACTGCTCCAACAGGCCGAGCAGGGCATTCGCGACTATCTCGACCGCGAGCGCGCCGCCGGCCGGATCAGCGGCACGTACTTCGATGCCGCCGTCGCCAACACACCCAAGCACCTCTGCAAGTGGCTCCTGGCGGACCAGCTCGACCGTATTTCCCCCAACCTCCGCGACGCCCTCCGCGAGGCGATTCGCGGGGAGCAATGGGAAGCACTGACCAACGCCTACTCCCGGGAAGTGGCTTTCGGAACGGGCGGCATCCGCGAGAAAATGGGAGCTACGGCCTCGATCATCCGCCGCCTCAAGGAAGAGGGCGTCCACGCCCCAATCATCAAGGGTCCCAACACCATCAACGACGTGGTCTACCTGCTCACCGCAGCAGGAACGGCCAAGTTCGGCGTGGAGCGCAAGCCGCCGCTTCAGAAAGTCGTCATCGGATTCGACAGCCGCGTTCGCGGGGCGGACTTCGCCCGGCTCATCGCAGAGCTCTTCCTGGCCTACGGCTATACCGTCTACTTGTTCGACGAGGCTTGCCTCTATCCGAGCGTGACTTTCGCCGTTCCGGCACTGAAAGCCGACATCGGCGTATTCATCTCCGCCAGCCACAACGATCTGCGATACAATGGCTACAAGCTCTCCTGCCAGAATGGCTCGCAGTTTGATCCCGCGGAGCGCAACAAGCTGTACAACGACTACATCAAGACGATCGCGTTTGAAGATATCAAAACAACTCCTTTGGCGGAGGCGCCGAAGGAAAAGCTCTGGTTCCTCGGCGGTGTGCGAAGCAAGGACCGGCGGGTCGTTGAGTCGGGTGAACATCAAGGCATGCCTCTGGGGGATCCGCTCCCCGACAGTGCATCCATCTACGCGGGGCGCGAGGACCGCATCCTCGATCTGCACACCCTGCACATCGAGCATGTCAAGGGATTCCTGCTCCGGCCGGAGATGATTACGTCGGCCAAGCACCCGCTTTCCATCGGCTACTCGGCGTTCAACGGCTCGGGGCGGAAGCTCGTGCCCCGCATGCTGGGGGAAATCGGCTTCCGCAACGTGCGGCGGATCATGCGACTCGATCCGCTCGACGGCATGTTTCCCGCGTTCTGCTCGGAGCCGGGGAGGGAGCAGCAGCCCGATCCCGGCGACTGGCGCGCGGCCGACATCGCGGTGGCGGCATTCAAGGACGAATACGGCAAGGCCTGGAACGAGGTCGATCTCATCATCGGCACCGATCCCGACGCCGATCGCTGCGGTGTGATCCTGAAGGTGCCACCGAACCAGCGCAAGGCGTATCCGCATCCGGGCACGGGCGAGCGACGCGACTACAGTCTGATTTCGGCCGACGAAGCGTGGTCACTGATCTTGTGGTATCGCCTGCAGACCGAAGTGGAAGGCTTCGGCAAGGTCCGCGACGCCAATCAGAAATTCATCGCCCTCTCGCACACCACGACGGACCTGCTCGTCCGCATCGCCCGCAAGTTCGGGCTCGGCGTGCTCAAGACCTGGGTCGGATTCGCGCAGCTTGCCGCGGGCTGCCGGGCCATGTGGGACCTGAGCGAGGGGAAGGCCACGCCCGGACTGACCGATGGCGGGCGTCTGCCGCGATACGAAGAGGGTCGCCTGCGCCCCGGCGAGGCGCGCGTGAATCGCACGATTCACTCCTGGATGGCGATGGATGACCCCCTGCGGAGTGTCAACATCGCGGCACTTGAGCAGAGCAACGGATTTTCCATGCTCGGGGGGCCGCCCCCGGACGAACGTTCACTCGGCACCGAGGGGCACGTTCGCGACAAGGACGGGGCCTTTGCCGCGGTACTCGTGGCGGAACTCGCCGCCTGGGCCAAGGAGCAGGGCACCAATCCCCTCGACCTGCTCGATGAGAAACTCTACCTCGACCCTGAGATCGGCCTGTACGCCACGCATTACGAGCCGGACCCGATCGACGGCGAATACGAAGGCCTGGCCGGTTATACCAAGAAGCGAAACATCCTCGCCAAGGCCGAGGAACTCTTCATCCATGTCGGGGATCGCCCGCCGACGCTTGGCGGAACGAAAGTTGTTGGAGCCACAGACTACCGTACCGGCAAGTACGACGCGGCGAACTGGGAAGGTTTCCCCGATGAGGGCTACCGGTTCTTCTTCGACGAAGAGCGAAACTCGCACTTGACCATCCGCCCCTCGGGTACATCCAACGCCCTCCGATTCCACGTGCAGTTATTCGGAGGGCATCCCTCGCGCGCTGCGCTGATCGACCGCAAGGCCGAGCTTCGTGCGAACTGTGCGGCCATTGTGCGGGACATCCGCGGATTGATCGGGGCCGAATAACGAAGACGGTGGGGCCCCGCAGATTCCCCCCAAGTCGCGTGGAATGTGTCGGGTTCCGGCACATGGGAAGGTGACACCCGGTCCGGTCGGAAGCATACGTACAAGGCTTGGACGAGCCGTCACCTTCACCTGCGTTTTGGTCAGTACGTTGCCCCGCCCGACTGCATCCGACTGCCGCCCAACGACTTAGGGCGAACCCGCTCGAGCGTCGCATTCAGATTTCTATTACAGGCGTCCGCTCCTTCCCCCCGATGCCCACGCCCAAACCGGCAGACCGATAAAAAACGCTTTGTTTGGCGGGTGGAATTCGATATTCTGGTTTTCGGACGTTGGGGGGGAAAGGAGTTGCACGCGCGGCCACTCCTGTCGTTTTTCACCTTGCTCAACCAGATTATCGCGATTCCGTGTCCGTTTGCGACGAGGGTCGGTGTGTACGTTCTCGCCTTGTATACGGTGCTCATTGCCTCAACGCCATTGAACACCGTTCAGGCTTATTACAACGATGACGGCTTCGTGGTTCTTCTTACGATCTACGAGCCCGAGTGGCAGCTCTTTGTCGACGTGGACAACAACCGCGCCACGGGGTACGAGGGCTACGAACTGATCGTTCGGAAGGCGGACGGTGACCAGAGCGTGCGATCGGCCACGGAGTTCGGCTACGCTCCCGGCGGCTGGGGCCGGACACTGTTCGGAGCCTCACTTTCTCCATATGGTGCCAGTCTCACGGCACGTGTTCCTTACGATACGGTGACGATGCGGTATGCTCTGGAGACGTACGTGGAAGGCGAAATCGTCAGCCGCATCAATGAGCAATACGGTTCGTTGCTCTACGGCATTATCGATTTCTGCCCCGCCGATCGCTACAAGTTCCAACCCGGGGAATGCGGCTGCGGTGTCGTTGACCGGTTCGGCTGTGGTCTCTTTGGCGATCTGGACCATGACGGCGATCTGGACTTGCGCGACTTCCAGTACTTTCAGAACGGGGAGGAGGCGCCTCCACCCGAATCCCCGCCCGAGTTCGCCCGGTACCCGTAAGATCACCGGAAACGCGTGGACTTTGCGCCGTGGACCGCGGTCGCGGGCCCACTTTCCATCCCACACCGGCCGCCGTACACTCCGGGCATGATAAAGCGATTCGCAACGGCCCTGGTTCATGTCTGGAGCCCGATCCTCATCGCCGTGGCGCTTGGCGGTTGCGCCCGCGACGCGCGCCTCGCGGACCAGCATCTCCGCCGCCCCGTGGTCCGAACCGTCGAGCATTTTGGCATCCGCCTCGATAAGGAGGCGACCCCCAAGCAGGTGGCTTACGTACTGCTGCGAGCCCTCCACGACGACGTGTTTGCCAAGTCGGCGGCGGAGCGCGAATCGGCGCTGGACGTTGAATTCGATGTGGTTGCGGCCGATCAGTTGCGGGGAAACTCCAAGGGGAGCGAGGCAGAGGACGAGGCCCTTTTCCGCATCGTCTATCATTGGGCGCCGGCCGTCGGCTATTACGCGAAGCAGCTTCCCGTGGACTGGGAGTCGGCCGAAAAGCGCTTCGCCCAGTTGGGCCCGCGCCCCGTTCGCCGCGGTGGCGTCGACACGGAGGAGAGCTATGTGCTGCTCGAGTTGGCCGATCCGCAAGGCGATCCCGATGCCAGCGTCGTGCTGAACGTGAGTCTTGTCCGCGATTCGGGCTATTGGCGGGTCATCCGCTTGGCCTACGAGCCGAGTGCCCGGCATTTTGCCAGGCCCGTTCCCCAGACCGGCAAGGGATGATCCCGCGTCGGACGCGCCACTCACCCGGCGCAAACGCCATTTTCTTGATGCAACACCTGCTATGGAACCCGCAGCCATCACCATCAAGGGTGCTCGCGAACACAATCTGCGCGGCGTATCGCTCACGCTCCCCCGCGGGAAGCTGATCTGCTTCACCGGTGTCTCCGGCAGCGGCAAGAGCAGCCTGGCGTTCGATACGCTCTTTGCCGAAGGGCAGCGCCGGTATATTGAGTCGCTCAGCTCCTACGCTCGGCAGTTCATGGGCCAGCTCCCCAAACCCGACGTCGAGCAGATAACGGGCTTGAGTCCGTCAATCTCCATTCAACAGAAAACCGGCGGATGGAACCCACGAAGCACCGTAGGAACGGTTACGCAGATTCACGATTTTCTCCGCGTGCTATTCGCTCGCGTCGGGCGGCAGCATTGCCCGTCGTGCGGAAACGTCATCAGCGCGCAATCACGCGAGCAGATCATTGCCCGCATTCTGGGACTCCGTCAAGCGACGAAGTTTCTCGTCCTTGCCCCTGTCATCCGGGGGAAAAAGGGCGAGTACAAGGACCTGTTCGAGGACATGCTTCGCTTGGGCTACGCCCGCGCGCGGGTCGACGGCCGGGTCGTCGCTTTGAGCGACGCCCCCTCGCTTTCCCGAAACATTCGCCATGACATCGAGATCGTCATTGACCGGCTGGCCATTACTCCCACCGTGCGCCCGCGCCTGGCCGAAGCCGTGGAAGCCGCCCTGAAGCTCAGCGAAGGCACAATGATCGTTTACGCGGTGGCTGGTGATGACCCAAGTGGCACTTCCAGCTTGTCCACGGGAAACGACAGAGCGGATTCGCCCGGACTGAAGGCAGTACCTCAGAAGACATCGCTCAGGCGTAGTAGCACCCTGCGAAATCGCAAGAGCCGTGGCTCGAATTCCGAGTCCTCTGCGGAGGACATCTTACTGTCATCGCACTATGCTTGCCCCACGTGCGATCTCAGTTTCGAGCCACCCTCGCCTCAACTCTTCAGCTTCAATTCGCCCACGGGAATGTGCCAGCAATGCGACGGCCTCGGCACGGTCTTCGATTTCGACCCCGACAAGCTTGTGCCCCATCCGCGGCGATCCTTCCTCGGTCTGGCCATCGAACCCATGCGCACCAAGATCGGCCGCTGGCGCCGGCACATTTATGAAGCCGTGGCCCGCCATGTCGGATTCGATCTCAAGACGCCGTGGGAAAAGCTGCCCGAAAAAGCCAGGCGGGCCCTGCTCTTTGGAACGGGCGACACGCACCTGACCTTCGAGTGGCGCTTCTCCGGCGGCGTGTGGCGTCACGGTGGGACGTTTGACGGCGTACTGGCCGAGCTTCGCGAAAAGCACCGCAAGGCCCGATCCAACATGGTTCGTGCCTACTACGAAAAGTACATGCGGCAGACGCCGTGCAGCGCGTGCGGCGGCACGCGGCTGAACGCCCAGGCCCGAGCGGTTCGCCTCGGCGGCAAAACGATCACCGAAGTCTGCGGCCTGTCCATCAGCGAAGCGGACGAATTCTTCGCGAAGCTCGACTTCTCACCCACCGAAGCGCGCATCGCCGTCGATGTGGTCCGAGAGATCCGCGGCCGGCTGGGCTTCCTCCGCGACGTGGGTCTCGACTACCTCACGCTCGACCGCACCGCTCCCACCCTTTCCGGCGGTGAGTCGCAGCGCATACGCCTCGCCAGCCAGATCGGCGCGGGACTGGTCGGCGTGCTTTACATCCTCGACGAGCCCAGCATCGGCCTGCACCACCGCGACAACCAGCGCTTGCTCGATTCCCTCTGCCGCCTTCGCGATCTGGGCAACACGGTTATCGTCGTCGAGCACGACGAGCAGACCATGCGCGCGGCCGACGTCATCGTGGACTTCGGCCCCGGTCCGGGCGTCCGCGGCGGCGAAGTCGTCGCCCAGGGCAACCTCGAAGATCTCCTGCGAAACGAACGCTCCCTGACGGGCCAATTCCTGCTCGGAAAGGAACGCATCGAGATTCCCGCAAATCGCCGGCCGGTGGGGAAGAGAGTGACGAAGCAACGGAGCCGCGCAGCCACGAAGGGCAGGAAATAGCTTGGTGTGCCGCGGCTCTTGGGCAATGAATATGGGGGGCTGGAGAAATTAGCGACTATTTCGACGGACGAGCACCACACCAATTCCGCCTTTGATCCCCTCATCGGAGACCGCGCCGAGCGGCGGCGCATCATGAACGATCATCTCCTCAACATGTCTCCTGCCCAGCGTGACCCGCGCATGCAGGCGCATCTTACCCAGACCCGAGGAAAGGAATGAAACGCGCGAATGCTCCGCGCGGCGATGGATTGGCGGCTGCAAGTGCTCATACGGCGAATACGGGAGCTGTGGAGAGAGTGGCAGTTTTGTAGCGTCATCTGCACCCGCCGTGCGTCCCTACCCCCTATCCGCCCTCAACCGTGTGAACCAACAATGCATTATCCGTCGAACCGAGTTCCTCTACGCCCCGGCCGGCAATCACCACCACACAGTCGCCACTCTTGCATAGCTTCCGTGCCAGCAGCGTCCGGTCCAGCTCGTGGAGCATGTCGCGCACGCGTGCCGGACGTGGAATGGTCAGCGGAAACACCCCGTAGTACAGCGACATGCGCCCGCAAACGGACTTGTCGGCGGTAATGCCCACCACCGGCCGATTCAGGCGGCACTTGCTCAGCAGTCGCACCGTGTGCCCGAAACGCGTCCATGCGGCCACGAGCACCGCCTCCGCCTGTCGTGCGAGCACGTCCGCGGCCCGCGCCATCGCCTCCGTCTCGGGGTACTGCGTTGCCACGGAATCCGCCGTAAAGGTCTCGGCCCTACGCACGACATACGACTCCGCCTCGGCGGCAATCCGATTCATCGTCGTGACGCTCTCCACCGGGTATCGTCCGACGGATGTCTCCGCACTGAGCATGACGGCATCGGCCGCGTCGAAAACTGCATTGGCCACGTCGCTGACTTCCGCGCGCGTCGCATAGGGCTCGTTGACCATCGACTGGAGCATCTGCGTGGCGATGATCACGGGCTTGGCGGCGGCCTGGCAGCGGCGCGTGATGTCTTTCTGCACGAGGGGGACCCTGGCCAGATCGAGTTCCACCCCGAGATCGCCCCGAGCAACGAGCACTGCGTCGGAGCGGCGGATGATCGCATCGATGTCGTTAAGCGCCTGGGGCGTCTCGATCTTCGAAACGACGTGCGGACCTCGATTGGGATCGGGAAGCAGTCCGCGAAGCTCGTCCACGTCGGACGCCTTTCGCACGAACGAGATCGCAACGTACTCCACGCCATGCTCGCACGCCCAAGCCGCGTGCCGGCGATCGTCATCGGTCAGTGCCGAAACCACCAGATCGCTGTCGGGCAGATTGACGCCCTTGCGTGTGCGAATCGTCCCCCCGACTTCGCACACGCAGCGCAGGCGCCCCGGAAGCACCTCCGCCACGCGCAGCGCGATCGAGCCGTCGTCGATCAGCACGCGGTGGCCCTTTTTCACTTCATCCACGATTCCCGGCCGGTTCGTGGATATTCGTTGCGCATTACCCAAGACCGTCCCGCCGACGATGTCCAGCTTGTCGCCCTCGCCAATGTTCACGCCGCCGTTCTCGACAGGATCGACGCGAACCTTGGGCCCGCATAGATCGGCCATCACCGCAATGTGGGTGTCGAGGTCCTGGCATATCTTTCGGATGCGTTCGTAACGGGCGGCGTGCTCTTCGAGCGAACCGTGTGAGAAATTGAGTCGGAAGACGTCGACGCCGGCATGCAGCAGGCGACGTATGACCGCCTCGTCGTCCGATGCCGGTCCCAGCGTGGCGATAATCTTCGTTCGAATCACGTGCGGTGCTCCAAAAATGGACACAAGCATCTTACGGTCATGGGTTCGAACCGACCATCGCAGGCCATCGAATCCCTCTGGCGAATTCTTCAAGAAAACAAGGGCCATGCCATGCAATACGGGCTCGGCCTTGGCGTTTGGCGGGGTAACGAGCCGGGGAGTCCCGGCGGGGGAATTCGAGTGAATGATCAAGGAGAGCGAGCAATGTTGCGACGACTGCTGACGGTGGGGGCGCTGGTAACCGTGATGTCGACCGGAGCGTGGGCACAGGAGCGGGCGGCGGACGACGAGCGCCAACCCCGGCCGCGCGTCCTCACCGCCCGGTGCCTCCACCGCATGGGCCACGCCACGGAGCGTACGTCCCGGAATATGCGCATGGTGACGAACCGCTGCGTGGTGCAAATCAAGCAACTGATTCATGACGGGCAAACCGACGAAGCCGCGGCGGCGGCCGCGGCCTGCACGGAAGCCGTGACGGACCTGTCCGGTCGCGGAACGGAGCGCATCGACGAAATCGCCACGAAATGCACGGACCTGCTCTCGAGTCTGGAAGAGGAAGTTGCGGATCTCATCGGCGTGATCGAGCGCGCAACCGAGCGGGCCAAGACGATCATCGCCAGCCATCTCGCTCGAAGCCTGGAACGCATCAACGGGGCGCTGGAGTCGTAGTAGGCGCCGCACTTGAACACGGATGCGATGTGGAGCGGGCGGAGACGATCCGCCCGCTTCCTCGCGCGCCGCGCGACAATTCCGCGAATCGGCCATCCCGAATGATAACTCCGCACCGATCGAAACTTGCATCACAATTCACACGAAGTTCACAGACACGCGGCGTCCCTGGCCGATTGACCGCGAAACCACGTCCGATTAGCGTCCCCGCAGCATCTGGCGAGAAGTGTCATCATGTTGGCACCATGTTCCCCGGCAGCAAGCATTACGGAGTAGCTGACCAATGGGTTTCGCATCCGGGTCGATGACCTTTCGGCGGTTCTTCCTTTCCGGCCGACATCCCGAACGGCTCACCGAAGACGGGCTGGCAGCCGTCGCCGCGAACGCCCACGGCCGCCGAGGATACGACCCGAAGCAGCTCGTTGAGTCGGGGTGGATCGTTCCCGAGCATGTCTTCGACGTGGACTTTTCCTCCTCGCATCGCATCACCTGCGGACCGTTCGTTTTCCTCGGGCTGCGCGTCGATCGCCTGTCGCCGCCACCGGCCGTAGTCGCGGGGTATCGCAAGATGGAGGAACGCGCCTTGCTCGTTGACGCGGAGGAGGGTGCAACGCTCGGGCGCGCCGAGCGACGCCTGGCGAAGGAGACGGCCGAGCGCCGCGCCCAGGAGGAAGCCCGACAGGGCGCCTTTCGACGCATTAGCGCCTATCCGCTCCTGATCGATCTCGAGAACGGTGTGGCCTATTTCGGAAATCTGGGGAAGACGCCCGGTGAGATCCTCACGCAGCTCTTCGCGGATACGTTCGACATCACACTTGTTCCCGCGTCCACGGGGGAGCTGACGACGCGCTGGAGCGAGAGAACGGGTCGTACCCGGTGGCTCGATGACGCACTTCCCGCAATGCTGGTCGAACCGCCTTCCGACGCGGATGCGCGAACGTCGCTCACCTTCCCCGGAGCGGACCGGTCGTTCCTGGGCCGCGAGTTCCTTGCCTGGCTCATGTTTCGCGGCGACGCGGGCGAGGGGCTTTTCGAGGTCGTCGGACGCGGCGGCGTCTCCATCGCCGTACATCGACTCATGGCCATGTCCTGCGTGTTCCAGTTGAGCGGGAGCATGAGTATCCGCTGCGACGCACCGGCCGAGTCCCCCGAGGTGCGAGCGGCCCTGCGTATCGGCAAGCTTCCCTCGAAGCTCGGCTTGTTGGCCGAGTCAGGCTCCCAGGCGTGGTCGCTCACCCTCGACGAAGCGGGCTCCGTGAGCGGACTCGTCATCCCGCCGGCCGAGGATGTCGACGACGGCTGGGCGCTGCTCGAGCACCGCTTCCTTTCCATGCGCGAAGCGGCATCGACCCTGGACGGATTGTGGGGTGCATTTCTTGAGACTCGCCTGGGCGAGGACTGGGGTGCGGAGCTGGAGCGAATGTCGAACTGGGCGCGTCGGTCCCCGGCAACCGAATCCGAAAGGCGACGCGCCACGGCCTAGCGCCCTTCCCTTTCTACGCAGCGAGCCGCAGGCTGCTCTCCTTTACGCGAAGCGTCAAGGATCAGCCTGCGCGGTCATCCAAGGGTGGCCCATCTCATTAGTGATGGGGGCGCGATTCCATCGCGAATCGAAATCGCTCCTCCATCGCTCAAGCGGTGGGCCGCCCGTCAGGGCCAAGATGGATTCTTGCGTCAATCTGAGAGACTTGATCAATCGAATGAATAGCGCGGCGATGCGTCATTCCGCTTTCTGAATTCCGAATTCACCATTCACCATTCCCTACCACTCCCACCACCAGAGCAGTCCCGGAACGCGCTTCAGCGGCGTGGCCAGGTTGCCGTTGAAGCGGCGGACCATGTCGCACAGTTCGCGCGTGAAGGTAACATGGTCGAATTCCTCGGGCAGCATGACCACGTATTTCTGCCCGGACTGCGCCACCGGCTTGGGACCGGGCAATATGCGCCGTTCGCCGGTGTGACCCACGACCAGCACGTCGAATTCCCCGAGCAGGCGGGTCACCTCCGCGATCAATCCCACCGCGTCGTCGCAAACGATGTCGAACCCATAGAGGTCGTCCTTGTACCCCGGCGGGACGGTCGGCTCCTTCATGATCTCATAGACCACGCCCAGACCCGTTTGCTGCTTGAGCGATCCCTTGTCCGCATCCATCGATGCGATGCTCTCGGCGCTGCCCGTCAGGCTCATGAAAATGACGCACTTCTCCCCGAACTTGTCCGCGATGATCTTGTCGATGTTCCCGCTGTGATCGGCCACGAACCGTGCCCCCCGGTTCAGCAGCCCGGGCATGTCCTTCCCGATCAGCCAGAGCGCTGCGTGCGCGTCCCGTGCGTTGGATGCCATACCCTGCTCCCCTGTGCCTCGCGGTCAACACGAACCCGTCCCGATGACCGATTATAGCCCGGACCAACTCCGCCGGTAGCCGCCCGGCAGGTGGGTTTCTCAATTGTGATTTCGACCCTGGCGCGTACAATACGGGTGTTCAGTTCGCCATACGCTGCCCCGACGCGAGACCGCGCCGACGCGCTCCGCCGGGCCGCGATTCTCCCGGAGTCATTGAATGTCCGAGGTGTCCGAGCAACCCGCCGAACGCATACGCAATCATCCCCTCATCGAGGAGATGCAGGACTCCTACCTGACCTACTCGATGAGCGTCATCATGTCCCGGGCCCTGCCCGATGTGCGCGACGGGCTCAAGCCGTCCCAGCGCCGCATCCTCGTCGCCATGAACGACCTCAACCTCGGCCCCCGCGCCCAGACCCGAAAATGCGCCAAGATCTGCGGCGATACCAGCGGTAACTACCACCCCCACGGCGAAGGCGTCATCTATCCCACCCTTGCCCGACTCGCCCAGCCCTGGAACATGCGCGAACCCCTCGTCGACGGCCAAGGCAACTTCGGCTCCGTCGATGGCGACCCGCCCGCGGCCATGCGATACACCGAAGCCCGCATGACCTCGGCCGCCACGCTCATGCTCGACGATCTCCAGTACGAGACCGTCGACTTCGAACCCAACTACGACAACTCCCGCACCGAGCCCACCGTCCTCCCCGGCAAGTTCCCCAACCTGCTGGTCAACGGCGCCACGGGCATCGCCGTCGGTATGGCCACCAACATCCCCCCGCACAACCCCGCGGAGGTTTGCGACGCGCTCCTTGCCTACCTGGACAACCCCGGCATTACCGTTGCCGACATCTTGAAGTTCCTCCCCGGTCCGGACTTCCCCACCGGCGGGCAGATCTGCGGCCGCCGCGGCATTGTCGATGCTTACACCACCGGACGTGGCAGCATCGTCCTCCGCGGCCGATGCCACGTCGAGGAAAGCCGCACCGGCAAAAAGACCATCGTCATCGACGAAATTCCTTACGGCGTTCTCCGCAGCACCGTCACCGAGAAGATCGCCCTCGGCGTCAAGGCCGGGCACATTCGCGATGTCTCCGCCGTCAACGACGCCTCCGACCGCAAGCACGACGTCCGCATCGAAGTCGAGATCAAGCGCGACGCCAACGAAGACGTCATCATCAACCAGCTTTACCAGTACACGCCGCTCCAGTCCGGCTTCCACATCATGAACATCGCCCTCGTCGGGCGCCAGCCGCGCACCCTGCCCATCAAGCAGATGCTCGGCCTCTACGTCGACCATCGCAAAGAGGTCGTCCGCCGCCGCACCCAGTTCCTCCTTCGCAAGGCCAAGCAGCGCGCCCACATCCTCGAAGGCCTAATCCTCGCCGTCGGCGACATCGACGAGATCATCGAAATCATCAAGCGTTCGGCCGATCCGCCCACCGCCCGCCAGAACCTCATGGACCGCCCGCTGCGCCTCATCGAGCACGCCACGCTCCAGCGCCTGCTGCCGGAATCGTTCGTGCGTCGGTTCGGTACCGGCGAGCACCACCTTACCGCCGTCCAGGCCAACGCCATCCTGGCCATGCAGCTTCAGCGCCTCACCGGCCTGGAGCTCGAAAAGCTCGGCGGCGAGTACGCCAAGCTGGTCGAGGAGATCGAAGGCTACGAGGCCATCCTCCGCGATGAGCGCCTCGTCCTCGACATCATTCGCGAGGACCTCCACGAAGTCCGCGAGAAATTCTCCCGCAAGCGCCGCACGGAAATCACCGAAGGCGTCGGCGAGTTCCGCATGGAGGAGCTCATCCCCGACGAGCAGACCATCGTCACCATTTCCCACGAGGGCTACATCAAGCGCACCGACATCGACTCCTATCGCAAGCAAGGCCGAGGCGGAAAGGGCATCCGCGGCGGAGCGGCGAAAGAAGGCGACTTCCTCGCCCATCTCTTCGTCGTCTCCACGCACGACTACCTGCTCTTCTTCACCAACCGCGGCCGGGTCTACTGGGCCCGCGTATACGACCTGCCCGCGCTGAGTCGCACCTCGCGCGGCCGGTCCATCGCCAATCTCCTCCAGATGCAGCCCGGCGAAACCCACCGCGCTGTCCTCGCCGTCAAGCAGTTCGAGGAGGATTTCGTCTTCTTCGCCACCGCTCGCGGCACGGTGAAAAAGACCCCCATGAGCGCCTACAGCCGCCCGCGCAGCAGCGGCATCATCGCCATCTCCCTCGACGCCGACGACGAACTCATCAATGTCGAACGCACCTCGGGAAGCAACCACATCGTCCTCGGCACGCGCAACGGTATGGCCGTCCACTTCGACGAGTCCAACGTTCGCGCCATGGGCCGCGGCGCTCACGGTGTCAAGGGCATGACCCTCGAGGCCGACGACTCCATCGTCTCTCTCGTGGCCATCGACCCCGGCGGATCGTTGCTTACGGTCTGCGAGAACGGCTACGGCAAGCGCACCAACATCGACGAGTACCGCAAGACCAAGCGCGGCGGCAAAGGCGTCATCAACATCCGCGCCACGGAACGCAACGGCCGAGTCGTCGCCATCGAGGCCGTCTGCGACACCGACGAACTCATGTTCATCACCGCCAAGGGCATGATGCTCCGCACCGACCTGTCGCAGCTCCGCGAGATCGGCCGCGCCACCCAGGGCGTCCGCCTCATCCGCCTCGATGAAGGAGACTCCGTCGTCGCCGTGGCCAAGATCGCCCTGGAGTCGGAAGAAGTGAAAAAAGTGGTCGGCGAGGGTGACGCTGGCGACTCGGAGTCAGCCAGCGTCGACGCAGTCCGCGATGTTGCCGAAGGTGAAACTTCCGTCGAAGATCCGGAAGCCGACTCGGAATCGTCCAACGGCGACGCTCCGGAAGATCAGACGTAGGGTCCGCCGCGCGGACCATCTCGTACGGTGCTTCCCCCGACGCACCTCTTCTGAGCCGCAGGCTTCTGCCCGCGCGGACGTTCGTTTTCGATTGCCTGCGGCAGGCGTGTTGCCCGCACGCCTCATGAGTTCGCGCGCCATGTCCCCGCTTCGTGGACCTGCTCTTGAACGTAGGGCATTGCGGTTCGCGTGTCGCCAGACACGCGGTTCGCATGCCTGAACTATTCGACGTTCATCACCCCACCACGCCATCCGTGTTCAATCATGTTCGACTGCGTGCGCCTCCACCATCACCGCACCGGCACATCGCGAATCACGATTTCCCCGTCCCAGATGTCGTAGCAATCAACCGTATGTATCGCCACGTCCCGGCTCGAACGAAGTATCACGTCAAAGCGATTGACCTTCCGCGGCGCAAAAAATTTGCTTGCCAGGAAAATCCCGTTGACCCGTCCTTTAGGCCACAGAACCTCGCCGGCCGGAATCAGCTCCGCATCGATCTGTAGAAATACGTCAAATCCAAGGTCAATCTCACTCGGTCTTTTCTGCGTCAAATCAAAACAAATGCGGGAAACCAGGTTGGGCTTGGGACCCTCTGATTTTCTGAACTCGGCTTTGATGTCTCGCCGGATTCGCCGCGTCAATTCGGGCTGGTCAATCCGACGAACCGGGTCCGGAGCATCAGATGGGAATACCTCATAGGGCAACTCGAACGGCACTGACTTCTGATATACGTCCGCAGATCCGTCATCAAGCCTCCATGACATTCCGCTGTCAGGATCGGCGATTCGCTTCATTCGTGTTGGATCGGTCAGTCGAATTCTCAAATCCCCCCGTACGACGTGCTTTCCTTTCCGAAATGTCGTTGCCTCGTATTTGGCAGAATTATCCCATGGCAATTTAAACGTTAATCCAAGAAACCTGCTCGCGAATGGCGGAGCAATCGACCAAACGCCCCGTCCACCCTTCAGATTCGCGATCTCGACACGTGGCTGATACTGCACCGATCGTGAGCTGCGGCTTCGGCTGTGAAGTTCGAGGACGAGCGGTTCCCACACCCGCACCCGCTCCCTCACCTTCACCTCGGCCCACACCAGCGATCCCAGGAACGCCTCGCGATCTTCCTCCGACAATCGCCCAGCGACTTCCAACATCCCCAGCACGTTCGCCCACACCTCCGGCACCTCTTGCGGATACGTCTCCGTCTGGCGCGCCATCGCCGTCCGCACGACCTTGTCCAACTCCTCCGGCGAGAGCATCTCGAAGCGCACGCGCCGGCTCAGCTCCTCCCCGGCCGCGCGACTCTCCCGCGCCGCATACAGCACCCAGTCCAGCGGGCAGTAAGGGTACCAGTTGAGCTTCAGTGCCCGCGCCCCCGAGAGCGCCCCGCCGCCCAGAACGAGCATGCTCGCAACCACCGCCGCCGAGATCAGCGCCGGCCGATTCCGCGCGCGACGCCGGAACCGCACCGTCTTCACCCCGATCGCCGTCCCGCATTCCGGACACCGCTCGCCCGTCAACGACGTTAGGTTGTACCGGCAGCGCGAGCAGCGCGGATCGTCATCGACCATCCGCCCCCTCAGACCGATAACCAGCAGGACCGCCAGCAAGGCAACCAGAATCCCTGCGATCAGCGTCATTTCACGATTATTCTACCACTTTCCCCCCGCTCAGAAGTGCGAACAATATGGAGCCCTAGGCGAGGCGCGCCTCGCTTTCGCACCCCGAATCCCGCGTTCATCGCTTTCCATGGTTTCCCCGTCACCCTTGTTTCCCCCGTTCCGGCCGCCATAATGGACTGCGACCTGCGGCAAACTCCGCGGGTATGACGATAGGACGTAGGGTGCGGTGTGCGGACCAACCCGGTAGGGTGCGTCCCCGACGCACCTCTTCCTGGGTAGGGTGCATCTCGATGCACCTCCTTGCGAGCCGCAGGCTTTAGCCTGCGCGGGGGATGGGAGCGAAAAGGGCGCGAACGTTTGTTCTGAGCCGCGTGGCTTTTGCCCGAGCGGGGTGCCATGCCCACGCCTCGTGGGCATGCTCCTGAGGGGTGCATCTCGATGCACCTCTTCTGATCCGCGGGCCTTGGGTTCGTTGATCCCGGAGACCTCTCCGATGAACCGATTCGGCAAACTGCTGGCCGCGATCCTCTTTGCCACCATGAGCCTGCCCGCCTTCGGACAGGTGCTGATCGACAACGGCGGCTCCGCATTGGACAACGCCTCCGGTGGCGCTGTCCGAGGCCGGGCACCGGGCATCCGTGTCAACCAGGGCGTAGCGCAGCACGTCAATTTCGGCGGAATTCCCAACGTGACCGAACCCGCTCCGCAGGAAAACGCCGCCCGGCAGTATCTCCTCGTCGAGTCCATCAACACCGTTTTCGATCAGCTTAACTCGGCCATTCTGCTCTTCCGTGAGCTACTCCTCGCTCGCGCCGGCCGACCGTCATCCTTTCCGACAGGCAACAAGGCGACCGATTCCCTTGCGGCGGACGGTACCCCGCCGACCGGCCGACTGGTCAAGGGTGCGTTGGAGCGCCTTCAATCCGCCAACGAATCCAGCACCGCGCAGCGCACCATCCCCGCCCGCAAGCAATGATCTTCATGTGCAGTTCGTCTGCCCCTGTGCGACTCTTCCGTCCCCCTGATCCTGATGCCATTGCTTCCCATCCGCGCCTCAGCGCCTTTTTCCAATTGCCTGTTGCCTACTGCCTATTGCCTCTCTTTCCCCTTCCTGCTCCGTGCCTTCGCGCCTATGTGCCTTCGTGCCTTCTTCCCTCCCAGTTACCGGACCTTGCCACGATTTCCCCGGATTTTCTTGACCGGACAGGGCTCACGGCGTACAAATGGGATTGCTATAGGACAATACCGTTGCGTCGTTAGACCGGCAGGTTGGGTGAGCGCTCGATATATCTGATTCATTCGACGATTATCATTCGTCCTTCATTCATCGAATCGGTCGCCATCGTACTCGCTCCTAACACTCCTGCCTCACCACGACACCCGGCCATTCCCGCACGGTAGCGGCGCGGACATTGTTCCGCTTCGCAAGAGCCCGATTGCTCCGCGATGTTTCGCGAGGATCGGCTCGGCGACCGTCCTTGCCACCAGAATGCTCAGAAGCGCCCGTGCGGTCCGCCCTCCCGGACTGCATCAGGCTCAATCACGTCGTCGGGACCGCGCCGCGCGGCGGTGCGGGAACCCGGCGACGGAGGTCATGCCGCGTTGCGGAGTCGGCCAGGGGGACACGGCCGACCTCGTACCGGCGGCTTGGTGAGCGTCGTTCCGAGACAGTGGGATTCTTCGGGCCCTACAACTGGGGTTCGCACCGGCGAGGGAACCAACTGCACCCCGCGCCGGGGATGGCGGGCGAAGGTTGACTCGGCCTTGGGGAAGACGGGCCGGTTTGCACAGCGGACCGTCGCGCGAGTGAATCCGGAACGACGCTCGCCTTCTTTTCACCCCGCTGTTCATCGCCTCCAGAAGTGGTTATCCTTCCAGCTGAATCAGAATTTTCTGAAATATTTGAAAGGAAAGCACGTGCAGCCGGACCCGATTCGCGCCGCGGCCAACCTCTTCATTCGCCGTTGGGGGGAAATGGGGGCAAGCTGGGGCATCAGCCGTACCATGGCCGAGCTTCACGCCCTCCTTTATCTCGCTCCCGAGCCGCTCTGCACGGACGACGTCATGGAGCAGCTCTCCATCTCGCGGGGCAGCGCCAGCATGAATCTCCGCGAGCTGGTCAATTGGGGCTTGATCGACCGCGTTCATCGTCGCGGCGACCGAAAGGAGTATTTCCAGGCTCAAAAAGACGTCTGGCAGATGTTCGAGACGATCGTCCGCGAGCGCCGCCGCCGGGAAGTCCTGCCCATCGTGGAGACGATCGAACGCTGCATGGCCATGCTGAGCGAAGCCCATGCGGGCAATGGCGGCGCAGACGCCGATGCCCATGAGGGGCTCAAGCAGCGCTTGTCCGAGATCCTGGAGTTCTGCGAGGTGATCAACAAGCTGTTCCACCTGATGACGACACTCGGGCCGGGCAGGATCCGACAATTGCTCAAGCAGCTTGAAGTGCCACTGACTTAGTCGGGAAAGTAGGGCTGCACGCGGCCGGGGCGACATCCGCGGCATTCCGAAATGCGTGTTCTCGTCGCCGCGGCCGATTTCACAATATTCCTCTTCGCGAATCGAATAGAGTGCCGTAATGGGCCGTTGCGGTCCCGCTGGCCGTGATCCGGCGGACCCGAGTCCCGCGGGGCGGTTGCCCCCGGGCGACAGGATCGTTTTTTCCGCGAGCGGAGTTGAGGCCATGAACCAGCAGATTCGCCATCGAATGTCGCCGTTGACCGCGTTCTTCATCGGGCTCTTCGGGCTCGGTATCAGCCTGGTCGCCAGTGTCACCGTATTGGCACTCTACGGACTGAAGATCGTGGACTCCGCATCGTTCCAGGTCGTGCAGGTCGTTTCCGACACGATTCAGAACCTGCCGGACATCGTCGACGACGGCCACGACGTGCTCAGCAAGCTGCTTCACGACGAGCGGGCCACGGGTTATGCGAAGAACATCGAGGTCGAGGCGACCCTGCTGGGCGACACGCAGACCGGGCGGGTTTACCCCGCCCTGAAGATTCGCAACAATGGCGACCGCGAAGTGACCCTGCTCGGCGTCCGCGTGGCGGCGCTGGACGACGCCGGTGTTGCCCGTGCGGAGTGGACGGAGGTCGTGGCCACACCGCTGACCATCGAAGACGAATGGCGCGGACCGCTCCAGCCCGGTGCGACCCGGCACGTTGTGGTGCGGTCATGGCGGGGCATCGGTATCCCCGCCAAGGACGAGCGCTTCCACCCGGCCGTGGAGATCACCGACGTTCGCGCCATGCGAGAGGACGTGCCGGCGGTGGTGAGCGAAGACGCCGTGGCCAACGGGCAATAGGAAGAAGGCACGAGGCTGAAAGAAGCCACGAAGCCACGGAGGGAAGAGAGGCCACGGGCGCAAGCAGGCTGTTCGGTGGGCCGGCGAGCGATTCGCGAGAACCGGTCAAATGGGAGATATCGGTTCAAGAGGGCGATGCTGGAAAGGGAGGGGCACCTGTTCATGCTGGCGGAAATCGAATGGAACACAGCGACGTTGAGCGTCGTCCTGGGCTGCCTGATCCCGATCACCGGGATTGTCGCCGTGGCCTGGTACAGAATCACGAGAGTCACATCGGAAAACGCGATGAAGCAACGGATGGTCGAACGGGGCATGACGGCCGACGAAATCGAGCGGGTCATCAACGCGACCTCGCTGACAGATCAGCATTGACGAAGAACAGGGAGAAGCCACGAAGAGGGAAGATAGGCAATAGGCAATGGGCAGTAGGCAATAGTAGGAAGCCACGAAGCGACGTAGCCACGGAGCCACGAAGGGGAAGAGGGAAGAGAGAAGAATGCGCGGCGGCGGCCGGATAGCGGCTGTCGCCGCGTTGTCGTATTTGGGGGGTGGGTTAAGGATGGAACGGGCGAATCCCCGAGATCGAAAATGTGTAGAATGAAGACGGTATCGCGGGCGTTGGAAACAGCAGGCCAACTCGGCGATCCATCGTCTGCGGAATCGAGGACGGGCGGTGATTTGCGCGTACCCGCTCCGGTACCCTTTTTCGGGGATGTGCTATGCTTTCCATTTCCGTAAGCGTATTGCTTGCCGTGCTCGCCTGTTCACCGCCGACCGCGGCGGTCATCATCGAGTCTGTGGAAGGGGAGTCGTCGACTCCGATACGCGCCTTGCCTTGCGCACCGATTTTCGTGCCGCTTAGGGTCTCGGTTCGAGGAGATTCCTCCCGGGCGACAATACAGGATGCGCTGAACCGCCTTGCTGCACACACAACGATTGACGGTGAGAGCTATCTGAACGAATTGGCCAATTTGGAGGCAAATGAAGTTCTCGGGCTCATCGAGGACCCAAGCTTCAAGCCCCAGCCTCCGCCACCAAGTAATCGAACCACCTTTCGGGCGGTCGCCCAGTTGTTCTGGAACTTCAAAGAGAATGACTGCACTTTCCCTGGAAAGGGGGTGCACACGGTCGGTTTGGAACCGTACTACGAATTCCAGGTGGTGGTCGATGACGTTTCGTCGAACGACTTCGAGGTCGTCCGCGCGATCCGCAATGCTCCATCGTGCGTGACAGAAATTCTGCTGGGTTTGCGAAGCTCGAAGGATCGAGATGCTGGGGCCTATATCGAAGCGTTAATGGCGCGGTTCCCGGAATCTGCGTATCGAGACATGCTCTCGGTATCATTGGGACTGAGGAAGGTGGCCGACGTGCTCCCCGATCCTGAGAAGGGGATTGCACAGTATTTCGTGGACAGGGACGCGCTTGAGCGTCGCTATTTTGTTCCCGCTTTTGAGGACGGCATTCAGTCGCTGCATGAGGCCGTTGCGGCCTACACGTACGTCCATGATCTGCTTGCGCGAGAAAAGCTAATGCCTGGGCAGGAAGCCGGCCACTCGCAGTCCGCGCTGCTGGAAGCGAAGTCTCTGCTTGCCAAGCTTCGCGAATCTGCGGTCTCCTTGGATTTCGCAGAGAAGTGCGCGAAGGACATCGAGCGCTTCCAGCGGAAGTAGAGATTCGACAATAACGGGTGATCGCGCAGGCGCCGGGTGGAGACGAAGACCAAGGACTATAAAAGGACAGGGTGTCACCCTCAGTCAGCGGTCTGGCTCACGAGATGCAAGCATGCCCACGCGGCGAGGCGCCGCGTGAGCATGGCACCCTGCGAAGATCGGCAGACGGAGGATGAACGTGCCCAATTATCAATTCTACACCTGTGACGTCTTCACGAACACGCGGTTTGGCGGGAATCAACTGGCCGTGGTTCCGCACGCCGACGGGTTGAGCGACGCGCAGATGCAGCAGATCGCCCGGGAGTTCAATTACTCCGAGAGCACGTTCGTTTTTCCGGCGAAGGAAGGCCACACGCGGCGCGTCCGCATCTTCACGCCGGCGAGCGAAGTGCCGTTCGCGGGTCACCCAAACGTGGGCACGGCCTTCGTGCTCGCCAGCATCGGTGAACTCGGCCCACTTGCGCGCGAGCAAACGGTGATCTTCGAGGAAAAGGCCGGGCTCGTTTCCGTCGCGATTACCGTGGAAGAGGGCAGAGTCACATACTGCGAAGTCACCGCGCCGCAGCCGCTATCGCTGGGGGCAGTGGTGCCCGTTGCGGATGTTGCGGCGGCGCTGTCGCTGGACGAAAAGGACATCGTGACGGCGCCGCATCCGCCCCAGGTGGCGTCGGTCGGGCTGCCGTTCGTGGTGACCGAGCTTCGTCATCGAGCGGCGTTGGAGCGGGCACGCATCAACATGGGCGGGTTGAATGCGGTCGCCCGGCACGACGTTCGACCTTTCATGTACATCTATGCGCACGCGGACGACGGCGTGGACATTCGCGCCCGGATGTTCGCCCCGACGGGCGGCGTGCCGGAGGATCCTGCGACGGGTAGCGCGACCTGTGCCGTGGCCGGGCTCATGGCGCACTGCCATGCAGACAGTAGCGGCACGTTCCAATGGCGGCTGGCGCAAGGCGTTGAAATGGGCCGCCCCAGCATGCTCATTGCACGCGCCGTGAAGGAATCTGGCCGGGTGCGCTCCACGCATGTTGCGGGGCCGTGCGTGATGGTCTGCGAGGGGCACATCGAGGTCTGATTTTCCGGGCCGGCGAAGTTGGTAGAATTCGCGAAGCGACGCAGCCGCCGTCGGGAGGAGAGGGAACAGTCAATGGGCAGCGTGAGGAGGCCACGAAGCGAATTAGCGACGAAGAGCGGGAAACCGATGCGCGGCGGCGGCCCCTTTGCGGCAGCCGCCGCATTGTCATATCAATGGGCAAGCCGAGGAGCAGGCCCGCGCGGTCACACGGCGTGGGCATGACGAACGACGGCTTGCTCGCTTCATGCTGCGAGCGCGCCGCGCTTCTGCGATTGCCGCCGCACGGCGAGCACCCTAGAATCGCTGCCATGGAGAAAGGCTGGAGGCTCCGAAACCGGCACAAACCGCATCCTCCGACTTACCGCTGAAAGGACGGCCATGCACAGGACTCTCCTCGGCGCATCTTGCTTGGCACTACTTGTAGGTTGCAGGACCCTACCGAATCACGGAGCTCGGTGCGAGCTGAACAGGCTCGAGATCAATAAGGCACTCGCGCGCCGATGGTTTGATGAGATCATCAATCGGCGCAATCTCGATGCGATCGCCGAAACGTATGCAGCCGACTACGTCCATCACGGACCCGGGGGCGTCGACATGGAAGGGCTGGACGCTGCACGCGCGGTCGCGGCTTCGATCCTCGCCGCGTCAAGCGACCGGCACGCTGTCGTCGAGCGGCAGGTTGCTGAAGGCGATTGGGTGGTTACGCAATTCACGAGCAGCGGCCGCCACACTGGTGTATTTCGGGGCATTGAGCCGACCGGTAAGATCTTGACCGCGGAAGGTATCTGCATCAGCCGCATTAAGGGGGGCAAAATCGCGGAAGATTGGGAAATCGTCCAAGTCTCCGGGTTCCAGGGTCAAACTGATGACACGGACTAGATGGTGCTTGAGTGTCCGCTCCCCACAACATCCTCTCCGCTATCGGCAAGACATCGCTGGTTGAACTCTGCAAAGTCGTTCCGCCCGGCTGCGCGAGGATCTTCGTCAAGCTCGAATGGGAGAACCCCACGGGGAGCATGAAGGACCGCTCGGCGCAGGCCATGATTACCCGGGCCGAGGAGGATGGGCGGCTGAGGCCCGGCGACACCATCGTCGAATACACCGGCGGGAGCACGGGCACGTCGCTGGCACTTGTCTGCGTGGCCAAGGGGTATCGCCTTCGTATTGTCACGTCGGACGCCTTCAGCCGGGAGAAGCTGGACCACATGGCGTCGCTGGGCGCGGCCCTGACGCTCGTCCCCAGCGAGGGCGGCAAGACCACCAAGCAGTTGATCCTGAACATGATCGAGGCGGCGCGGGACATCAGCCGTGAGCCCAACACCTACTGGACCGATCAGCTCAACAATCTCGACAGCGTGGCCGGCTACTTCCCCCTGGCCGAGGAAATCTGGGAACAGACCGGCGGCAAGGTGAGCGCCTTCGTGCACAGCGTGGGCACCGGGGCGTCCTCCCGCGGCGTGGCGACGGTGCTCAAGAAGCACAAAACGAAGGTCCGTGTGGTCGCGGTGGAGCCGGCGGAGTCGGCCGTGCTTTCCGGGGGGGTTGCCGGTCCGCACAAGATCGAAGGCGTGGGCATCGGCTACACACCGCCGCTGTGGGAACCAAACCTCATTGATGAAGTCGTTGCCATCTCAACGGGCGATGCGAAGGGAATGACCCGGCGACTGGCCCGTGAGGAGGGTCTCTTCGCGGGCACGTCATCCGGCGCGAACGTGCTCGCCGCGATTCAGATTGGAATGCAACTGGGACCCGAGGCGCAGGTCGTCACGTTGATGTGTGATTCCGGGCTGAAGTATGTGAGTACGGACGTATACCGCACCGGATGAACGCTCGAAAGTCTCCCCAGACCGGCGCGCCCTTGGTCGATCTCCCGGCAGGCTACTCTCTCAAGGTGGCAGTTCGGACATCATCGGAGGGGGCGGGCAGACCATCTGGCCCTGGTCGCCGGGGGCCAAAGGCACGCGAAACGGGTAATACTCCTTGCCGGACCCGATCGCAAACGCGTTCACAATGCGGAGCACGTCCGCGCCGTTGGTCGTGAGATCAGGCGTCTCTGGGCTGATGTCGGTCCAGGTAACGTGCGGTGCGGTGGCCGCATGCGCTACCGCCTGCAACGAAGCGGCGATGTCGAAGCCGGAGACGAAGCGATCCGGTGGGCGCCAGGCCCCGGGCGGCGTCGGAGGTGTGGTGTTGGCGTCTCCCGCGGCGGTGAACGATCCGACAACATCCGCCCACCACCGGCCGTTGGTCGGCGCGGGGGCGGTCCGGATCTCAATGTATCCTTGCGAGAAAATCCCGCACATGGCGTGTACCTGAAAGAGATGCCCGTCTTGCCCTGTATTCAGTTGGTCGCCCGGGGAGATCATGCATCCCGTGACGTGGACCTGCGAGAGCGATCCCCAGTCGTAGGGGATCGGATCGGGGTCGGAGACGAGATACGCAATTCCCTGCCCCTGAATCGAAGCAGGCGTGGTCCTCGGCGTGCTGACATAGTACGCCCGCCCGCTGGCGGGGTGAACGACACGCAACGCCATTTGGTCGTTGATTGAGTAAGGGGCTGGATTCCACGAAAGGTAACGCTGTTTCTGCGCGGCGTGTGGATACGTCGTGACCGGTTCGGGCGGCCCCACGAAGCAATCGGCAGTCAACAAGAATCGAATATTGAAATCCGTAACACCATAAGAAGGTTTGGTCGTATCCCCGGAGAGCGTGTCTGAACTTGGGGCAAAGCCGCCGATGCGGATCTTGTAGCATTGACTAACAGCAGTCCAGAAGGTCAGCCGAGTCGCGCCCACCACGTACTTATCGTCAAAGTAGAATTCACAACCGTCATCGGAGCAGGCCACACGCCGGGCGGGTGAGATCTGGCTGCAATCACAAGTATCGTAGACCTCCACCATTGAGTCGAAATAGCGATTGGACTCGCAATTGCTGATGTCCACGAACCCGCCGGCTGGCGGAGTGAATTCGTACCATACGTCAGCCTGGAGCGAAGTGGGGGCGTAGGGCGAGCAAGCTGTAGGATCGCTCCCGCCGACTACCAACGGGCCATCGCGATTGGCGAGGCGATTATCCACCGTGAAGGTCCCGCAATCGGCCCCACCCACCGGGTTTGGGATACAGGGACCGATCGATGGCGGGCAGGTGTCCGGAGACGCGATGCAGATGAATTCGACGTCCCCCAAGCACATGCCGATTTGACCAAACGCGTCGACGCAGTCGCCGATTGGAATGGCGTTCTCACAATCATCGTTCGGCGGGCCCTTCGGTTCCGCGAGACAGGTTTGTGCGAGTAGTGACGACAGGCCAAGGGCGGCGAATGCCACGAGCAATGCGGACAAGAAGCGCCGCGTTGCAGGGCGGATGACTCCGGCTGGTTGCGTAGCCATGATGCGGCCTTTCGCTGGAGGGACGTGCCGCCCGTTATTTTACTTCATCGTCGTTCTCGCTCAAAGAAGATTTGATTTTGTACACACTTCAGGCGTATTGCAGGCGCAGCGGGGCTTTCAGCCGGCGTGTCAAACTTCAACGCATCGGTTCTGATGAAGCTTCGCAGAGTCCAACTTGTCGAACGCTGGACTGCTCCGCCGCTTTGATGCGCCAGAGCAGGAAGGTCCAGAATCCCCACACGCCGACGAGGGCGAGTCGCCCCCAGTTCACCGGGCATACGGCGATGCTGATGGCCATGAGCACGGTAAATGAGGCGCCGATGCGGAGCTTCTGCGCGGGGGTGAGTCCGGTCCGGTTTCGCCAGGCGTGGATGTACGGGCCGAGGTGGCGATGGCGGAGCAACCAGTCGTGCAGCCGGTCGCTGCTGCGGGCGAAGAGGTAGGCGGCCAGGAGCAGGAAGGGCGTCGTCGGGAGCACGGGCAGCACGATGCCGGCCGCGCCCAGCGCGACCATGAGGATGCCCAAAGATGCGTAGACCCAGCGTCGCATGGAAACTTCCGGCGAATTGTCCATCCGATCAAACCCCACGAGCGGACCCCCGCCGGTGATTTGCGCAGAGTTCCGGTCCGATGTGCTGTATTGTAGTGAACAGACCGCGGTGTGTGTAGTCGGCGAATCAGGCTGGAGCAGGCAGGCGCAGGGTAAACGTCGCTCCGCGCCGAGCGCCGCTTTCGACCTCGATCGTTCCGCCGTTCTCCTCGATCAGGTCCCTGCAAAGGGCCAGGCCGAGCCCCGTGCAGCGCGCCTCGCTGCCGGATTTCGAACTCTTGGTCGAGGCGAACATGTCGAAGAGGTGGGGGAGTATCTCGGGATCGATGCCCGGCCCCGTGTCGCGGACCGCAATCGCGATCACGTTCCCTTCCGGCTGGGCCGAAATCGTGATCCGCCCGTTGTGCGTGCCATTCATGGCCCGCCGGGCATTGTGCAGGAGGTTGAAAAGCACCTGCTGGATCTGCAGGGGGTCGGCCCAGGCCGTCAGCGACGGATCGACCTCGATGCTCAGCGTGATCCCGTCCTTCGACGGCGGACGACAGAGACTCTCCACGGCGCGATCGGCCACGTCGCGCACGCTGAACGTCTCCGCCTTTCCGACCTTGGCCGAACCGACTTCGTGAAAGCGCTCCATCATGCGCATGAGAATACGGCCGTTGCTCAATGTTCGTTCAAGTGCCTTCCGGGCGAGGTCCTCATCGAAGTTGGCGATGGTATACTGGGCGTAGGCGATGACCGGGGAGAGCAGGTTCGAGACCTCGTGGGCGATCATCGCCGCGGCGGTGCCGAGTCCGGCAAGCTGCTGGGCCTGTCGCACCTGTGCTTTGAGGACGCCAAGCTGCTCCTCGAGCCGGGCGATGTGGGTTTCGACGTCAACGGTCGCCGCGGATCCCGAGTCGGAGGGGGTCAAATGATTCGATGGATTCGGTGGTCGTCGCAAGACGGGTCGCTCCGATGAAACGCGCCTGTAGTATCGCAAGTCTTGGCGATATCGACTGTTGTCCGTTGTCTGCTTCACGGAACCCTTGAATGGCGGATGCTGCTTCCCAGTTTGACGCGATTCTGGCCGTTTTGGAAAGCGTCGGCGTAGATGTCCGCGAGGAACACCTCGGGGGCTCGGGCGGTGGGTTGTGCAAGCTCCGCGGCCGCAGCGTCGTCTTCGTTGATCTGGATGCCGACCTGCTCACCCGGACCGACCGTTGCATTCAGGCGCTCGCCGAACTTCCGGATGTGGACGCGCATTTCCTTCCACCGGCCATTCGCGATCGCGTGGACGCACTTCGCGAGTCGCGGGATTTTTCGTAATCACCAGCATTTTGAGGGAATCGTCAGGAAGGCGGGACGGTCTCGGACGTCGGTGGTCGCGGAGCCATCGGCTGCGGAGCTACACCTGACGGCGGCGATGCGGCGCCCGATGCCGGCGGCCAGACGCGCTGCGAAAACCACTCCTGCATGTGGTCGGACCAGATCTCCGCAGGGACGTCGGGCTGCCCCGCGTCGGCGGGTGCTTGCGACGATCGATCGCCGGGCTCGGGCTCACGGTTGATCGCCATCCGGGCCATGAGCCAGCGAAGGTTCATGGCCGTGGAGGGTCCGCCAAGGGCGATGGCGTGCTGGTAGTCGGCTGCTGCGGCCGCGTAGTCCGGAACGTTGCTGTAGAAGTCACCGCGCGCCGCGTACGCGTCGGCGTTGTCCGGCTCCAGTTCGATAACGCGGGAAAGATCGGCGACGGCCGCCGTGAAGTCCTTCTTTCCGGAAAGAGCCGTCGCTCGGGCCAGCAGGGCGGGGACGAAGTCCGGGTGCTCCCGGAGGACGTCGCCGAGCACCGTGATCGCCTCGTCGAGTTTCGCTTCCTGCAATTGAACCAGTGACTTGGCCACGACGGTCCAGTGCGAGAGCGCGGGCGATGTGGGGGCCTGCTCAAAATCACTCGCTGCCGCGTCGATGTCGTTGGTCAGGAAGCGTACCAGGCCGCGCCACAAGTGCGCCTCGGCGGCGTCGGGCAACGCCGACTCGCCGCTCATCAAGCGCTCGATATCCGCCTCGGCTTCGGCGAGCCGCCCCCGTTGCAGGTTGAGCGCCGCGCGGAGACGCAGGGCGCGGGGATCATGGGGGCGGATCTGGAGATACGTCTCGACCTGGCTGAGGGCCTTGGCGGGTTCGTCGCGACGCAGGTCTTCGGCCATGCGCATGACCTTGGCCAGGTCGTCTCCGTCAGCCGGCGCTTTTTCGGCCACCGCTCCGTAAAGATCATCCACCATGGTCCGAGCGATACCCGCCGGCGTATCTACGTTGGCGGGTTCGGCGCCCTCTGCCACGGCCGGAGCGGCATCCTCCGTCGTACCCTCTTCCGTCTCCACGAGACCCTTCACCACCGGCAAACCGGCTTCGAGGATGCGCACCGGACCACTGATTTCCAGGGGAAGCTGCTCGCGAAAGACCTGGCGGACGGAACGCAGCAACTGGTCGGCGTCCTCGGCGACGGCGCTGGCCTTGGCCGTGGCTTGTTCCGCCAATTCCGACTGCTTCTGCGCCTGCCGCCCCGTTCGCCAGAGTCCGCCCAGCAGGATCATGGTCAATACTGCGGCACTTCCCGCGATCCAGCGGAGCTGGTGGCGGCGCATCGAGCGCCGCAAGCGGGCACGGATTCCGGCGCGGCGCGCCTTGATCCGCTTGCCGTCCAGAAAACGGCGAAGGTCATCGCGGAATTCGGCGGCGCTGGCGTAGCGGAAGCGTCGATCGCGCTCCAGTGCCTTGAGGCAGATCGTTTCCAGATCGGTCGGAATGGACGGTTCGGTTTGTCGCAGCGACGGGGCGTCACCCTGCAGCAGGCGGGTGATGACCTGTTCGCGCGATTCTCCGGGGAATGGCGGGCGCAGGGTCAGCCATTCGTACATTGTCGCCCCGAGCGAGTAGACGTCGGTGCGGTGATCGACGTTGGCCGGACCTCCCGAAACCTGCTCCGCGGACATGTACAGCGGCGATCCGATCATCTCGCCGGTCACGGTGACCCCCGGCTCGGCCATGAGCCGGGCAAGACCAAAATCCGTGACGCGGATCCGCCCGTCGCTGCCCATCAGCAGGTTGTGGGGCTTGATGTCCCGATGGATTACGCCGGCATCGTGGGCATGCTGCAACGCGTCGGCGACGGCGGCGAGGTGCCCGGCGATAAAAGCGCTGCGCTCGAAGTTGGAGCACTCGCCCGCGGTCAGACGAATGGCGTGCTCGATCGCGGCGACCGTCGCTGCCGATGTTGAAGGCTCGACGACTGCGCCGGACTTGTCCGGTGACGAAGGCGTGCTTTTCCCATCGGGGGATTTTCGTGGGAGCAACACGGTCTCGGCCGGGTCGGACAGGTGCTCTTTGCGGGATCGCGCCGCGGTGATGATCTGGTGGAGGCTCGTGCCGTCGACCAGCTCCATCGCGTAGTAGTGGATGCCTTCATCCTCACCTTGGGCGAAGATCTGCGTGATATTCGGGTGATGAAGCTGTGATGCCGCCTGCGCTTCGCGCTGAAAGCGGGTGACCGCCTGGGGCGACGCGCTCACATGATCGGCAAGAACCTTCACGGCAGCGATCTGCGAGCTGGACGGATTCCAGGCCTCATAGACGGTACCCATCCCGCCGCGCCCGATGACCCGCCGTACTTCCATGCCACCGATGCGGAGAAGATGGCGCGGAACGGCCCCGCCGCTCGCGCCGGAGGGCGTCATGGCCAGATCGGTCTGCGACCGCGTATTGTCAGCAGCCTTCCCCACGTTTCCTCTGCAAGCGCGGCTCGAAACCGCCCGCGCTTCCTTTACTTGCGGACCGAACGCCGGCCGCGTGTTCTCCCCAATCTCTTAGACGATCCCGCCGAGCCGCGGTTTGCGTCAATCGGAACAATTCGCCTCTCGGCGCCGGCGCCTCGCCCCCATGCCTTCCAAGGGGCCTACCATCGGATTGTACAGCATGGATCGATTATTCCCGAGTTACAATTCGAATTCGGGCGCCTGTTTATAACCCGCTCTTCAATCTGCGCCGCGATGTTCAGAAGCAGACAACCGGCCCGTGTTCTGGCTCAGAATATTGGGAAAAAGGCCTGCGGCGTGGCGCCTTCCCAATTCCTGGTAGCTGTTGATGACGTGATCGATGGTGGCGAGGTCGTCTTCCGTGACCGTTCGAACCACCTTGCCCGGAATTCCCATCAAGACACTTCCGTCGGGGACCCTGGTTCCCGGCGGAAGCAGCGCCCCTGCGGCAATCAGACACCGTTCCCCGATCTCACAGTTGTCCAGAACGATGGCGCCGATGCCGATCAGGGACCGCCGTCCCACCCGCCGACAGTGGACCACGGCCCGGTGGCCAATGCCCACATCGTCGGCGATGTCCAGCGCGACGCCGTGGCGCGTGTGCACGACGGTCCCGTCCTGGACGTTCACGCGGCGGCCGATGCGAATCGGGGCGATATCCCCGCGAATGGTGACGTGGTGCATGACCGTCGACTGGTCGCCGATGGTCACGTCACCGCCGACGTACGCGGTGGATGCAATGAAAACCTGTTCGCCGACACGGGGGATGACCTGACCTTCGGTACTCATGGCGGAATATTGTAATTCACCCATCTGGATTCGCACGCAGGAGATTCTAACCTGCTGTCAGAAAAGATGTTGTCATTCTTCTGGGCGGAATGGAGGTCCCCCCCGGCGCCTCACGTCTTGCGACCTTGCCATGTCTGGCGAAAAAAGATAACATCGCTCTCGCAAGTCTGGGAGGTTTGCATGTGGCTGTTGCACTTTCGCGAACCCACCAGGGAGAAGTTGGGTCGCCGAGTCGATTCAGCGAAAATCGGCAGAGCAGGATGGCGTCCTCGGTCCATTTGCACCAGATGACCCGCGAAAGCGGATGCTGACGAAAACCCTCGGGAGGGGAAGGTAACGCCCGGCGAAATGCTCCGGTAAGGGAGCCATCGCCGGGTGTTCATTTTTCATGGTCGAACAGCTACGTGGCTAAATTGGCAATCTGTTCGATGATGCGGACGAGAGCCTGGGTACCATCGCGACCCTGGTTGGCAGCCTGGTTGGCGGTGAGAAGCTGGGATACCAGGGCCGTACCGATCAACGGCATATCGCAGTCAACCGCGGAACGGAGCGCAATACGCAGATCCTTCTGCTGCAGGTCGATCATGAACATGGGGGCGAAATCGCGGCGAAGCATGCGCGGGCCGAGGTTTTCCAGTGCCCACGATCCGGCCGCCCCCCCCGACACCGCCCGCAGCATGACCTCGGGATCAAGTCCCACCTTTCGGGCGAAGACCACCGCCTCGCAGACTCCGAGCAGGTTGAGCCCGCAGAGAATCTGGTTGCAGAGCTTGGTGAGCTGGCCGTTGCCCACGGGCCCGCAGTGAACGTAGGTCTTTCCCAGGGTCTCGAAAATCGGGCGAGCGCGTTCCACATCTTCCGCCGCGCCGCCGACCATGAAGACAAGCTTGCCGGTCTCGGCGCCGGTTTTGCCGCCGGAGACGGGTGCGTCTACGAAAGCGCTGCCGGCGTCGTGGACGCGCGCAGCCACCGTCCGGGCGGTCTCGGGGGATATCGTCGAAGCATCGACGCAGAGCGTTCCCTTGCGGATGCCCTGCATGACGCCGTCTTCGCCGAGATAGACAGCCTCCACGTCGGGCGAGTCGCTCACGCAGGAGAGGATCACGCGAACCGACCTCGCCAGATCCGAAGGGGAGTCGTGCCAGCGCGCCCCCTGATCCATCAGCGACGCGGCCTTGCTCTTCGTTCGGTTGTGCACGTGGACTTCGTAGCCCGCGCGAAGCAGATTGGCGGCCATGGGCGCGCCCATGATGCCTGTCCCGACAACACCGACGGATTCCTTGCTCACGGTGGCATCTCCTGAATAGCGCTGAGGAGAAGCTAACGGTGCGGGGGAGGTGTGTCGAGCGCGTCCTCGAGATGGCAATCCGCCGCAACTGGATGGTCGCTCGACCCCGGAATATTGAATGGCACGGGGCAACCGGACGTGTCATTCCGGCGATTGCCGGAATCCATGACCTGGGCCGGACGCACCCCTCTGAACTCCGGTATGCGCCGGAGTGAATACAGGCCGCACCAAAGCGACCATTTCTCTGTCTCGCAACGTGTCGTTGCGGGGACGCTAGTCCTCGTCGCCTTCTTCGGCTTCGGTCACTTCGATCTGCGTCACCGTTTCGGCATTACTGATCACGACGGGATCGATACGCTTCACGCGGCGCGTGCAATGATCCACGAGGTAGATCTGGCCGTTGAGGGCTACGGCCGAGGTTGTGGGGCAGGTCTTGAGTTGGCCCTTGTTGCCTACGACGGCGACACAGCCGTTGCAAAACAATACGAAAATGGCGAGCAAGGCGAGTGCAGATGTGCGGCGCATGGCGATTCTCCGATGAAGCGGGAAGTTCTCAGGCGGCTTCCCACCACGCCGGGAGAAGCACGTCTGGTGAGACAGCGACGTGAGCCACTGGTTAGTAGGTGGCGCAAGCTAGAGCCTGCGGATCGCAGATTTGAGCGAACGGAGTTGCCCGGCGAATTCCTCCGCGGCGCTGCGGATGGCTTTCTGCAGCCCGGAATCGCCTTCCCGTCCGTCGTCGGGAAACGCATAGATCACGCTGCGCGAGGCCGTGACTATTGCGCCGGTGCCGTCGTCGCGGAAGCAGTGGGCGACCTCCTCGAGCGACCGTCCTTGTGCCCCGAATCCGGGGACCAGGAAGATGCAGTGCGGCATCCGCTCGCGGAGTGCGGTGGTCGATTCCAAATCGCGCGGGGAGACGACCGCGCCGACGAGACTGTATCCCCGCAATCCGACACGCCCGGCCGAGCTCGCCCACCGCTCGACGAGATCGCCCACGCGGTGCCCGACGAGGCCGCCCTCCGATGTTGCCAGCCCCTGCACTTCAACCGCTGACGGATTGCTGGTCTGCACGAGCACAAACACCCCACGACCGGTTTGTTCGGCGCCCTCGATGAACGGGCCGACCCCGTCCAGGCCGAAATAGGGGTTGATGGTGATGGCATCGGGCAAATCGTCTTCGGGCGACCCCGAGGGCGCATCGCCGAGGTGAGCGAGGGCGTACTGTTGCGAGGTGTGCCCGATGTCGGCGCGTTTGACATCGCCGATGACGATCAGGTCGCGGGCGTGCGCCTCGCGGATAAGCTCGTGGTACGCCGAAATACCGTGCTCGCGAAAAGGCTCGAAGAAGGCGACGTTGATCTTGATGGCCGGGACGATACCGGCGACGGCTTCGATTACCAATCGTCCGAACGCGGTGACGGCTTCGGCGGCGCGGCGACGGAATTCCGGTTGGTGGAGGACATGCGCCGCGTGCTCCGTCTCCGTTGAATCAGGCCGGATTGCTGCGGGCAGGCGGTCGAGCACGGGATCGAATCCGACACAAGCGGGCGTGTCGCAGCGGTCGATGGCGGCCAGCAGTCGATCGGCAAAGTGGTTCACCATGGGGGCTCCTGCGGATTCTGATGCGGATACGGGGGCGATTGTACGGCGGCGGAGCCGGGGCGGTAGAGCGGCGCAGTCCGCAAATCCCGAGAGGCGGATGATTATCACCCCACCGCGTTCTCCCGGCGCCGCCCGGCCGGCTATAATGAGACGAGTGGTTTCCGGGGGGCACTCAGGGGGGATTCATGCGATCCACAAAGCGATCTCTGCTTGCGCGCCTGGGCGCGGCCTGTGTGGCGTTCTGCGCCGCGACAGGGATCGCTACCGCCCAGTCCGTTCGTTACGTGGATGCGGATGCAACCGGACCGACTCACGACGGCCTGACGTGGTGTACGGCCTACGCGGATCTCCAGGCGGCGCTGGACGAAGCTGGAACCGTCCCAACACCACCGAACGATCCGGTTACCGAGATTCGCGTGGCAGCGGGGATGTACAAGCCCCGGGAAGGCGCGAATCGAACCAAGCGGTTCGAGCTGATCGATGGCGTGGCGATCGTCGGCGGTTTCGCCGGATGCGGTCTGCCCGATCCGGATCAACGCGACTTCGTGAACCATCCCAGTATTCTGTCGGGGGATTTGAACGGCGACGACCTTCCGGGCTTTGTCAACGATGGCGAGAACAGCTACCACGTTGTGTGGGCGTTGGCGGGGGTGACGCGTTCCGCTGTGCTCGACGGGTTCGTCATCGAGGGCGGGAACGCCAACGGCAACAACCCCAGCGATCGCGGCGGGGCTATATTCATGTTCAATTTCGGCGACGGATCACCCCCGAGTCCCACGATCCGGAATTGCATCATTCGCCGCAACCGGGCGGTCACGTCATCGGCGACGCCGGCCAAGGGCGGCGCGATCTACATCGACAACGGTAGCCCCCTCTTTGAGAATTGCCTGATCGTGGGCAATCACGCGCCGGATGGTGGGGCGATGTTCAACTTCGGGCCGCTGTCCATGCCCCTCATCGAGCGCTGCACGATCGCTCACAACTCGGCCGATGCGAATACCGGCGGCGTGTACAATGCCGGTGCAAGCACGATCGTGCGCAACTCGATATTGTGGGGCAACAGCGACGCGGGCGGCGTTGACGAATCGGCCCAATACCACGCCGGGGCCGGTGTGAGCGAGATCGATTACAGCATTGTTGAAGGTTGGACCGGTGCGGCCCTGTCCGGACACGAGACCATCGGCGACAACCCGCTTTTTCCGGATGCCGACGGGAGCGACGGAATCTACGGCACGGCCGACGATGATTTTCGTTTGAGTGACACGTCGCCGGGCGTGAATACGGGCGACCCGGCATCCTCGCCTGCGCCGGGAACCATTGAACTGGCCAATCAGCCGCGATTGATGGGCTGCCGCGTGGATCGCGGGGCGTACGAGACATCGGTCGGACAGCTTTTCGGGGACTTCGACGCTGACGAGGACGTCGATCTGCGCGACGTGGCCTGGCAGCAAATCTGCTTGGGCGCGGAGGCTTTCCGTCCCGAACTGGTCCGCGCTTGCCTCTGCCTGTTCGATGACAACAGCGATGAGGCGTTAAATCTGGTTGATCTGTCGGCGCTGATCGGTGCGATGCAGCCTTAGAAACTATCTCAAATTAGCCAGTCGCCATGATCGACGATACCACAGCAGAAGGCACGCCAGTTGAATCAAGCCGAGGTAGTTGTGCGCCTTTTTGTTGTAGCGGACGAGAATCGCGCGGCAAC
>JAGFJJ010000053.1 GCA_024102815.1 Phycisphaerae bacterium | reverse complement strand
ACACGAACGTCGGCGACGGGTCATAGACGCGATCGACAACGGCGACCGCCATCCCGCAGGCGTGGTCCAAGTGATCGCCGGGCTGGACGTGGGCGGCGGCGATCCAGCCGTCCTCGTAGGTCCAGAGTTCGTGGTTCGGCGTGACGCCGAGGGTCTCGCCGGTGTCGAAGCTCAGCCAGAGAACGCCGGTGTGGGTGAGGCGGGCGCTGTAGGACTACAGAAGAAGTGCTGCAGGCGGACGCCGGCGTCATGGCGCTGCCCGTTCCAGGCGAGGGCAGTTGGGAGGCCGGTCAGTCGCCGCGCTGCTCTTCGAGGCGGTCGAGCTGTTCTCCGAGCCAGTCGGCGAACGTGAAGTTCAGGCGGCCGGCCGCAGCTACCGCTCGACGGTCGAAGCCACGTCGACAACGGAATAAACTCGCAGATCATAAAACGGCGGCTTCATGGCTTCCGGAACGTTCTTCTCGAGCTCCATGACGACGTCTCGAAATAACTGGGCGTCACCAACTGAACTGAAGAGGCCATGAATATTTGTACAAGGTCTAAAGTGTCGCTGAACTAGCCGAATCGTCGCCTCACAGTCGGCCGCGTCATCAGGCATCTCCCACATCAAAAGGTTGCGGATGCCGGAATAAAGTTGCTTATTTGCGACGTCGAATCCTAAAAAGCCTTTCCGGATCGCCTCGTTGCCAGCAGCAGCTTCGCTCTGACAGTCGCGTACGTCTAGAATCCAGAACTGGTGCCCTAACCGAGCGTACTCATCCTGAAATGAAACGGCCTCCTCATGCCTCCCCAAGAAGAGGTGCCAATCGTCCTCCTGGACGTGGCGTTCCGCCTCGCGCGTCCACACCTTGTACACCTCGGGACAAAGCGGTGTGGGGTGCAACACCTGCCCGGTCGTGTTACGTCCGACGCCGCTGTACAGACTACCAGAGGCGTACTGGATCGGTGCTCCTACAAGCAGGTAGCCGCGGTCGATGCTTGCGCTCATGTCCTCTGCTTCTTATGGAACAAAGTTCGGACTGCAAGGAATGTGCCACTCTCCGATGTGAAGATGCCAAATTCGCTGATACACGCCGCTACGCCCAAGTTCAGGACCTCGAATGGTCAGCCCCAGCCTTCGTGCCGCTGCTACCATGTCCCTCAAAGCCCAGTCAGTGACCGCTTGGCCAGGATCGGTGAAGTTTTTAATCCATGAGTCAAAGAAGCTTTTCTTTGCCGCAGCCATGTCAGGAACGCACGAGCTGTTATGTACCCACAGCTCACCGGCGAAGAACGTCCACGTACCGTCGACCGTGAGATCATACACGAACGTCGGCGACGGGTCATAGACGCGATCGACAACGGCGACCGCCATGCCGCAGGCGTGGTCCAAGTGATCGCCGGGCTGGACGTGGGCGGCATCGATCCAGCCGTCCTCGTAGGTCCAGAGCTCGTGGTTCGGCGTGACGCCGAGGGTCTCCCCGGTGTCGAAGGTCAACCAGAGGACGCCGGTGTGCGTCAGCCGGGCGCTGATGGCGGTGACGGTGCCGACACTGCGAGAGCGCAGCTGGTGCTCAACGTAAGCAGCGCGAACCGGGCACCCTGGACGTAGTGATTAGACCAGCGGCACTACCCGGAAGGAAGCGCCACTGATCCGTTCCCGCATGCATAAATCGCGAAATCGCCCGGAAGTGAACACCGTCGGCCAGTATTCCTTCAGACGGAAGAAATCCTGACTGCAAGCCTGTTCATGGTGAAGGACGGGCTTAATCACATTTAGCCGGGGGCCGGGCCCTGACCGATCGGGACCGTAGTACGCTACGGTGGAGCGTTCACGATCGAGAGCTCCCGCAATGCATTCAAAGTGGGCGTACCAGTAGCGTTGTATCGGGCTGGGGAGATCGTTAACAACTTCAACCGGCAGAAATGTGATCCCATGTAGCTGCTCTGACTCGATTAGCCGCTTCAAGCGGTCCGAGAACAGCCACCAGCCGAACACACTGAACGGAATATCTTCGGGAGCAGAGCCAGTCGCGTGAAACGTCACACCGCATGGCCAACGTGTCGGTAGCGGATCACACGCTTTAACACCGGTGCCCACACCTTTGAGATCGCGCTCGGCCACGACCATGGTGTGCTCGCCACGTTCGAGCACTTGCAGCAATTGGAATATCGTAAGCGCGTCCACTATTGCCAGTACTCCTTCATGAGCATCTCAGGATTGTCTTTCACGTACTGGAACACTCCTGCCATATATTCTCTCAATTTCTGAGGGTCGCCCTGGGCAAGATCGTCAGCGATTGCCAACTGCTCGAGCATATACTGGAAGTAAGCCTTGGGATGCCCACCCAAGTGGTGCATCAAGTCTTGATTCCAGCCGTCGGCGGTGCTCAAGCCGTACTTGCTCAGGATTGCATCGTACTTCGGTCCGAACTCCTTACCCCCTCGCGGGATAAAGTGATGATTCTGTTTCGGCTTCGCCATTGCGCGTGTGCGCAAAGACTTGTAAAACGGCCCGATCGCGTTCATCGCGCCCTGGATCGCGTCAAATATTTTACCACCGGCAACATCGACTGTCACCGTCGCGAGATCGAGCAGCAGCGTCCGCATGTCACTTGCAGACTGCAAGTCCCGTGCAAACTGAATGAGGCTGCTAGCGCGGTCGTACATGTCATATGCGGCGTATGCCCGGCCCGCCCACATTCCCAAACCTGCGTAGGTGAGAAGACCGGCCGGATCACTCAGGTTCGACGGGTTTGATCGGGCGAAGTGGTAGAGGTTGGAACCGTCAGCGAGATGACGGTGGGGATCAAGCGGGCGTGCGATCAGCCACTGCTGTCGGCCGTGATAGGTAACCCGCTCTTGCAGCGGCAGGCCGGTCGCGTTCGGGTCGGCGGTCAGGAACCGGCCCAGCGTCGGGCTGTACCACCGGTTGCGGACGTAATAGAGCCCCTCGGCGTCCGCTTCGAGGTGCTGCTTGTCGGCGGACA
>JAGFJJ010000052.1 GCA_024102815.1 Phycisphaerae bacterium | reverse complement strand
AACCGCCTCGGCCATCGCGTGGGCCGCGTTGTTACCGAGGCCGAGCGACGCGGCCACCCCGGCACAGAACTTCAGGAAGGTACGGCGTGATACCCCCAGCCGCTTCTCGAGTGCCGAATAATCGAATTCGTTGTCCGCCATGAATGACTCCCCACGGTCGCAGTAGTCCGGCACGTGCACAGTGTCCGGTGGGAAACCCATGGCAACAACTGAGCCACAATCAGTTTGTGTAATGAAAACCGAGAGTTAACGGGAATCCAGGCGGCCACGCGAACGACCAGATCGGAACTATGATTTGCAGCTTGTCCACCAAATCGGAAGGCGGCTTACCAGTGCGGCGCCACCACGACGATGGGGCGCGCGGCACCGCAGCGTGTGTCCGATGGCGTCCGGATGACGATGGGCGACGCGAAGCATCGGGAACCATCTCGACCAGGACGAAGGCTATCGACGGCCGAAAGATGGCGGTGAACGACCCCTTGGTGCCGATCGAGCAGTCAGAGGTTCAACGTCAGGCAGCAAAGTGCAGCGGTCATTCGAGGCGACCACGTGCTGGCAAGACGTCGCCTCCGAGCCGTCCATCCCGAGCCATTGCATCAATGTCGGATGTTTTGGACGGGAGCGGATACTGCTGGGAGTGAGGGCAACGCGCGAGACCGGCCAGACGCGGACGTGCCAATGGCGGATATCGTGGCCGACACGCGACGTTACTACCCGTGGTTCGCGGCGCTCGTCGCGGGCGGAGATTTCCGGCGCGAGGTGGCGGCCAAGACGGGCGGCTTCGTGCCCGCTTCCAGCAAGGAAACCCTCTTGAAGGCCTATGAGTACTCGTCGGCCGAAGCAGCCGGTCGCAATTCGACTTGGAAACGTCTGTAATCGGTTGGTCACACCGGTCACAGGCCAAGGAATCTCCACGAACGGCTGCTTTATGATTTCCTGACCGGCAGGTTCCGACCCTGAACGGTCATTACCCAGCCGGGTCATCGGGGTGTCAGATCGCTTCAGACTCAGTCATGCAGGAACGGCAGCAACCGACCGATTCTGTTGAAAAACACCGAACCATCAGCCGAGAGAAAAACAAACCTTCACCAGAATTTCGTTAGGCAGAAATTTTCGCGTTGGAACCCGCCTAATCGCACTGTCGTGCGCCCAAAATGACCGCAATTTCTTACCATTCCGGAAGTGCCGAGTTTTTCAACAGAATCGACCCCAAGCGGTCCTGGAAGAAACTCCTGACAGTGAGTCAGCTTTTTTAACACTCTCGTTGCTGCCGGCAGCCCGCCACAACCCTAATCGACTGTATTAGCAGCAGATTCAGGTGCAGGCTCGAATCTTGCTAAATGCCTCAGGTAATTCCGCACCGATAAGCCACGTGGCTCAAGCGAGCGTCTCAGACTATGACGCCAGCGCGCTGAATTGGAGGTAAAGGCAATGGTTCATTTGCGGCACCCGTTCCAGGCGATTCAATCTCGTTCCGCTTTATTTGGCGGCGTTCTCTTGTCACTGATTGCTCTCAGTGGACCAACATTCTCCGCCCTCATGACAAGCAGTTCTGATCTTTGGAACTACAACAACGGCGCGTCAGTGACGGCAAACACAGGCTTGTTGGGCGGTTCTGACATTCGAAATATGTTTGGCGGAAGCTTCG
>JAGFJJ010000051.1 GCA_024102815.1 Phycisphaerae bacterium | reverse complement strand
CGCAGTCGGAAAGGCCCCTGGCACATGGCCAAGTCCATCGCCACGGGTGTCGGTCTGACCAACGCCTGGCTACAAGAACAAGGACTACTCAGCCTGAAGACCCTCTGGGCGCAACTTGCTCCCCTTCGTCGAACCGCCTAGTGCGGACCCGCATGCCAGGTGGTGTGGGGGCCGGGCGGGGAAACCCGCCCGGCTACCCGATTAGGCCTTTTGTTGCCGGCAATCAAGTCATAGGTAGTACGAGCCGGCGCAACTGAATGCCGCATTGTATGCGAAGAGCCCGGGCCCCTCGCTGAAACCGTTACAAATGCGAATACATCTACCGCGTTCGTGGATCGCGAGGTTGGTGAAGTCTAGCAGCGCGAGCTTTCCTTCGTCATCTAGGCAATGCTGAGTCGCCCAGTGCTTGGTGATAGTGCCCGTTGGATCTCCACTAAGGATCGCCTCCTGAATGTGTTGCGGCAGTCCATCCATGCCGCGTGGCTTGAATTGCTCACGGTTGGACAGAGATTCTTTCACTGGTGCCGGGAGATCGTTCATCGCACATTCCCACTCCTCCAGTGCGCGTTTGGCTGCTGGGCTGTTTTCTGCACGCTCTCTGTCGCGTGCCAAGACCCCATCAAGATCATCGATTGTTATGCGCTTCAAGGTGAGGTCGAGACCAATATCGCGAGGCGCCAACCAGACCTTTATTGACGTCGCACTTGCCTTACACTTTAAGTCGTGGAGCGCGGCGGGGTCTGACTGGAAAATATTATCAGTCATGTGGGCGACAACGGCGCCATCAGGTGATTTCAACAGGAATGAGAGTAACAGCAGACCACTCTCGCCAGTCGTAACCCGGATGATTGGATTGCCAGAAACAGAGAGCACTGCGGACGAGCCGCCAGAATAACATCCGCCGAGCCGAATGAGCATCGCTCGCTTGGCCCACGGAAAACGAGCTTTGACAGACTCCGCCGAGAAGCTGCCACTCTTAAGTGTTCTCAACTCGTCCTTCGAAAATCCGCCTGCGTCCGCATGGTCGTGATGCGAGCGGCAGAGGGCAATCATCCCATTGGGGTCGTGGTGCTGACGTTCGCTCCACGGAGGATCAAAATGATGCCAAGTTAGGAAGGGCAGCCGACAGCCCTGAACAGGACATCCATAGGAGACTTCCTGTCGCAGTACTCGTTGGACTTCAGTTGGTGGTGTCCTGTGCATTTGTCACAGCAAAGCCTAACGACCGCGTTCACGCGGCGGGTGCGTGCGAGGTTAACTTTAAGACCCGCGCTGCCGCCCGCTCGAGTGCAACGCATGGGAGCGCCCGGAATGGGCGTGATTGTTGTGGGGTGCAAGTTTCCTGTACGAGACTGGAAACTGTTGGACACCAGTATACCAAATGAACTCCTCCGAGAGGCAAGCAGAAGACCAGGGCAACTGCGGCCGGGTGACTGGCGGTGGGGAGGAAGCCCGCGGATGTATGGCTGAGCGCCAGGTCTGTCCATCCCCCACCCGGATGCATTCACGTCCACAGAAAAGTCGTCCTCAGACAAGGTTCTTGGTTATTGCGTTAATCCGGGTACCGGCACACCGTGGCTCAGGTCAGCCGTGAAACGCCCCACAGGCCGCCTCGGGGTTGGTTCGTTGGCGACCTGACCAGCCGTTGCCAAAGCACTCGTCGTCGCGACGATGTTGGGAAATGGTCGGGGACCGACGACGCTGAGCGGGATGCTCGCCCATCGCCTCGGACCGGGCACGGAACTTGGCGTTACAACCGAGGGAAACTTGGACGGCTTGCGCCTCTGCGAGCGCTCCCCCTTAATATCCCTCTGGCCCCCTCCCCGGCTTCGAGATCGTGCAGCTTTTAAGGCGTTGGAACCTCGGAGTTTAGAACGTCCAAAGCGCGCGACTCCAAGACAGATGGGTGGCCCTTCGGTTCGACTCCCGCGCTGTCTTTACGCCGCAGGCGTTGAACAACCGTAGCCCAGGGTCGCCCGCTTCGGGCGCACCCT
>JAGFJJ010000050.1 GCA_024102815.1 Phycisphaerae bacterium | reverse complement strand
CGCCATGCGCGGGCGTGGCCGGAAAGCCCACGGCCGAGAGCGGCGTTCCGGCGCCACTGCTGTACCCGGTGGTGGCGTCGAGCTTGGCCTGGGCGGTCCCGAGGATGTTTTCCCAGGTGACGAAGATCTCGAACTCGACCTGTACGCCGGTGGTGGTGAGGGTGATCTCGTTACCGGAAATCACCGTACCCGGCGGATTCCCGCCGACCACGCCCACAGGCCGAAGCTCCATTGTCCCCGCGCCCGTGCCGAAGACCGGCGATGAAATCGATACCAGCCCGATAGCAAATACCAGCCCGCAAACTCGATTACTGTACATGACCCTGGCCTCTCTCTCTGTTACCTCCGAACGCATCCTGGATCGGAATCCGATTCCTTCAGTACACTCCCCATCAGCGCTCGCTTCTCGGAGATTGCGCGCTGCAGCAAGAGCAAACCCATGCGGCCGCGCGCGGAAAAGGCCCGGTCACTCTCGATGGTGGCTGGACCCGAGAACTGAACTCAATGCATGACGCCACGTCACAAGACGGTAAGCACTGGGCGAAACGATGATCCACGCAGTCCCCCCCGGTTGACTGGGCACCCTTCGGCCTTGACATGCGCTTCCGAAAGGACGCTACCTGCACCTAGTGTGACCATCCGGCCCTGATTTTGCAATAACCGGGCTGCGTTTTTGTGCTTCCGAGGCGAGAATAGACCAGGACGAAAGCGGGAGGAGCCAGCACGATTTCCGGGTCGATCGGGATGATTGAGCGAAAAGTCATGTTCCCCAGAACACGCTACGAATCTGTTAATCGGGGGAGGCGTGAACGGCACCAGTTCGTGAAAAGAGAGGAACTGGCCATGCCGAAAATAACCGGCCGGTGAGGAAATCGGGACCAGCAAGAACGCCGCGCCAACGGTTTGATATGAAAACCGCCCGGCATCGAGGGATGCCGGGCGGTCTGCGTGTTGCGAAACGTGCAATGCAGGAGCGCCGAAGAAACGGCGATCGCTTAGGGCCTTGCCACCGGATTTACTCGCAATCACGGCGAAGGCGGGGGACACGCCGTCTGCCCCTGATCGCCCGGCGCGACAGGCACGTCGTACGGATAAAACTCCTTGTTGGATCCCACACTGAACGCGTTGACCACGCGGAGAACATCCGGGCCAGTCGTGACATGATCCGGCAACTGCGGGTTGACGTCCGTCCAGGTGAGGGGCGGCGCGGTCGGCGAGGCGGAAACAACCTGAAGCGCCGCTGAAATATCAAAACCGCTCACCGAACCGTTTGGTGGCGTCCATGAGTTTGCGGGCGTCGGCGGCGTGGTCGATCCGTCACCGCTCGCGCTCAATGTACCGACCAGATCCGCCCACCACCGGCCGTTCGTCGGGAAGTCCGCAGTCCGTACGACGATCGGCGGGGAGAAGGTCACGCCGTCCGCCGTCGATCGAACCTCATAAACGTGTCCGGCCCCTGCCGTGTTAATCTGATCGCCCGGGGCAATCAGGCATCCGGTGGTGTGGACGACGGGCAGCGTGGACCAATTGTAGAGAATGGGCGATGCGCTCCCGGAAAGCTCGGTAATTCCCTTGCCCACGATGCTCGGCGGCGACGTCAGCGGCTGGCTGACGTAGTACGCCTGTCCCGAGAGCGGATGCGAAAGCTCAAAAGCGTAGCTGCCGGCGAATCCAGGATCAGGTCTCCAGGACACGTAGCGCTGTTTCCGAGCGCCATCCGGATAAGTGGTTACGGTAAGCGGTGGTGCAAGGTCGGTAACGGTTACCGTGATCGGTGCCGATCGCTGGAAGAGAATGCCGACCGAGGACGGATCCGTCATGTAGGAGGTCGAGCCGTCCGGCGCCGGGGAGACCACCGAGACTTCAAACGTCGAGCCCACCGTGGCATCGGGCGATACTTCGAGTTGAAACTCGCCAGCGTAGGTAGGTGTCGATCCGATCGTGACGCTGTCACCGAATGTGTTCAACTGGGCGAAGATCTGATTCGTTCCACAGCTTGGTGACGTGATCACGGTCTTGTTGGCGAACACGAAATCCTGCCGTGGGAAGCAGATGTCGGTTCCGGGGCATGGGGTCGTGTCGCACTTCGGGCCCGTGGGCTGAAGCGTCGAATTGTCCACACAGACCAGCGTGTTCACCAGAGCGCCATCCGGGCAGGGTACGCTGATCGTTCCTGTCCCCGAGGTACGCACGATCTCGACCTGGAATTGATACGCACTGAGGTCGATCGCATCGGCAATGAACACCTCTGCCAGCACCGAACCCCCCGCCGAAACGAACGGCGACGCGATGGACAGGCTGGCGGACGTGTCCACGGGATTGCAGGCGGGGGCGCTGCCGCAGTCCACACTGGTGCCGTAGAAAAGCCCGACGATGGACGTGCAATCCTGCGGTGCGCGTCCCTCGCAAACGCCATCCGGAAGGCAACAGGCCGGCGGTGCGGCCGCCGAAATCTGCAACGTGTAATTCTGCGTCTCTCCCGATTCCGTCAGACCGGTTTCGAAGACGCGAAGGTAATAATCGCCCGGGCCGACGACGAATTCGTCAATGATGGACTCCGGCAGGCCCGCCGCATTGACTTCGGCCAGCTCGATCGGGTTCACCAGATCGGCGGCCGAGTAAAGCTCCAGAGAGAGGTTTGCGACGGTGAGAGAATCGAACGGGTTGCCGCTGTTGCACGAGCCATTCGAATTCTGCGTGCTGTTATCATAGGTCCTGCCCTGAGGCGTGACCGTTGCGGAAACGAGCAAATCCGAGGAGATCTGGAATCGGAACCAGTCCTGCTCGTTTTCGGTGTCGATGCTCAAGAGTCCGCTGGTGGGGATAGCCGGTGCCGGCACGGCGCTGGGATCGAGGCTGCCGCCGGCGGCGAGCGAACCGAGATCGGTGGCTTGTGCCGGGGAATCGTCCGGCTCGAGCGGATCACCATGCTGCCGTTGAATGGCGCGCAGATCATCATGCTGAGGCCCGTCGAAGGATGTATTGATGAAGGGCTCCATCAATTGGTTCGTGTCATTGGAGCAGACATGGCGCATTCCCAGCCCGTGTCCCAGCTCATGCATCACCACATCCCGGAAGAAACGGTAGTTGTTCGTGGATGAGCCCCAGCCTTCGCTGCGATCGATCACCATGTCGCTCGTGGTGGGGAAGAAGTTGAACGCCAATACGCTGCTCGGTCCATCGATGTTGCGCATCGAGAGTCGCACGTCACCGCGCTCCGCGCCGCCGCCGGTGCCCCAGAACGCGCCGTCGTCCCAGTCGTTGCCACCCGAGGTTACCCGCGTGTAGGTAATGCCGGACAACTGCTCCCATCGCTCGAAGGACTGATCAATCAGGGATATCCACAAAGCGCGATTCCCGCTGAACAGCGTGTCCATTCGCGCGAACATCTCGCTGGGTGCGGCAACACCCCCGTTGTCATCCAGTCCGGTGCTGGAAATACTCAGCCCGTCGGGCACCAGGCTCCAGGTGAGGGTGAACGGCGTGCCCACCGTCGACCAGCTTCCACTGAGGAAGTAGGCGAGCGGACCGGGCGCGATCTGCTTGGCCCACTCGAAGTGCACGATCTCCTCTTCCGGCGTGCCTTCGGCGTAGCAATAGGCTACCGGGCTTCGCAAACTTCGCACGATGTCGAGGAGCGAATCCTCTTCCCGGCCGTACACCCAGAGATCGTTTGGCGCGATCGGTTGCGGGTCCGACAACGATTGAATGAGCTTCGCCGCATCCGGCGGAGCAGTCATCGGCCGGCCTTCACGTCCGGACTCCGTCGATAAAAACGACACGGTCACCGCGATGGCGACCCCCAGCGTTCCCATGAGTGATGAACGAACCGACATGGCTTCAGGTCTCCTCGATCCCTTGGCGGACATACCCAGACGCTTGGAAAGGAGAGGGAAGACGTGCATGCGCGCGGCCAAGCGCACAAATTCACCTTTCCTCGGACCCCAGCAAGGCAACATATAATATAAGCGGTTACATGAATATGCCAGCCAAACTCGCGGAAATGCCTCGGTTTTCGGGCTTTAGGGGCAGGGCTGGGCGCAATTCATCACCTCGAACGGCATCCTCTGGAACGCCTGAATTCCGCGCTGAATGTCATTTCCGTTCACGACGCCGTCCGGCAGGCAAGGATGAACGTCGGCTTTTTCAAGCGATACTTGCGAGTAATCATGCTGGAAAGCTTTCACCATTAACTGAATGTCAATGCCGTTGACATGCTGATTACCGTCAATATCGCACCAGAGCCCTGTCGTAGCGGACGCCGCGAACGACCAATCTGGTTGCCCCGGACTCCCGCAGTCCGATCGGACCCGATAAGTCGTTTCCGGGCGGAGCTCGACTCCCCGTACCGCAACGGAGCCCCATTCCGACGGGAGGCGAAAGACGGGGGACGTGATAAGAGAGCCGTCGGCCGCCACGTACTTTGAAACGCATGCCACATTCGCATCGTCCGGGTCGCCCGTGACCAGGAGAGCGACTGGAACGGCACCGGCTACCGGCGTGATCTTCACATGCCTGCTGCCTTCCTTCGCGACCGCAGGTGTTGCGCACTGACCTGACAAGCAAAGATCGACGCTTTCGTCGCACAGTCCCGGTGTGCAGGGCTCGGTCCCATTTAGACAGAACCGTCCGTCACACGTCTCCACGCCGGTACAGAACAAGCCGTCGTCACAATCGCCGTCGACCACACAGTCCACTGGAAGGAACTGCTGGGCGTATGTGCCGATGTCGGCCGCGCCCTGGTCCGTTCCACCGTGGAGCGTCCAGCTTGGCATGGGACCGCCGGCCGTGCCCATGCGAATCTTGTGCAGAAGTTGCCAGGGGTCGTCCACGGCAATGGTCCCGATCCACTTCGGCTGGCCAGGGGTGCCGAAGTCCAGATTCGTGCCGTCGGGCCCGTGGCAGACGGTGCAGGCCACCACGCCCCCTGAAGTGTAATTGACCTGGCCCTGAACCGAGCTACCCAGAAAAACCCCGGCGGAGTCGATGTACGGTGTCGTGTCGATTGCCAGATCAGTGACGAACGCCGCGAGGTCCCAAATGTCCGTGTCGGTCAAGCCGTAGTCGCCGTAACCATGACCGTCAGGAACGTCCGCGCGCTTGAGCAGGTCGAACATTTCGCCGGGCGTCAACGCGGACGCCAGGACCCCGCCGATACCGGTGAAGTGCGGGCCGGATGCATACGCGCCGCCGGCGCCGGCGTAGTCCCAGCCGTGGCACTCCACGCAGAGGAACGTCGCGCTCCCCGATTGCGCACCCGCGGGCGGATAAAGGGGATGGTCCCCCGGCGGCGCGGGGAGCACCAGCTCCTCGAGCCAGTTGTCGTAGAGCTTGCCGCCGCGGTAAGGATCGGCCTGCCCGCAGACATCGCCCGATTCATCGCAGGGCTGTTCCGGACACGGCACCGCTCCCGCGACGCACGTTCCCTGATCGCACGTTTCCGGCCCATTGCAGAACAATCCGTCATCGCAATGCGCGTCGACCTCACAGACATCCGGAAGATTGAGCTGCGCGTAGCGACCGATGTCGGCCGCGCCTTGATCCGTGCCGCCCGTACCGATCCAACTGGGCATGGACGTTCCTGGATTGCCGAAGCGGATCTTGTGAAGAAGCTCCCACGGGTTTCCGACCGCGATCGTACCCACCCATTCGGGCGCCAGACGTGTTCCGAAGTTGATGGCGGTGCCATCGGCACCGTGGCAGACCGCGCAGGCGATCGAACCGCCGGCCGTGTAATGCGTCAGGCCGACGCCGGGATCACCCAGGAAAGCGCCATTGGCGGCGTCGACGTACGTGTCGGTGTCGATCGCGAGATCGAGCATGAACTGGACGAGGTCACGCGCATCCTGATCGGAGACGCCGAGGTCGCGGAAGCCGTGACCGTTTGGCACCGTGGAGCTCTGAATGATATTGAACATCTCCAGCGGGGTTTTCGTACTCCCAAACACACCGGCGATGCCCGTGAAATGCGTGCCGGAACCGTAAGCCCCGCTGGCTCCCTTGTAGTCCCATCCGTGGCACTCCTTGCAACGGTAGGTGGTGCTGCCGGATTGCTGCCCGGCCTGCGGATACAACGGATGATCACCGGGCGGCGTTTCGCTTCCGTTGACCGTCCACCATCGATCCCACAGCAGCCCACCGCGAAGCCCGTTGTTGGCGATGGACTGACAACCGGAATCGCAAACGACGCCGTCCGGCGGATCACATTCCTCGCCGTTTTCTATGGTGTTGTTGCCGCACTGCGGAGGTGGCAGGGTCGGCGTGGCTGCCAACCCCTGCACTGTGCCCGGCGTTCCGGGCTTGAACAACTCGATGGTTGCCTGCTGCAAGTTCGGCGATTGATCAGCATCAAAGCGGAAATTGTAGAGGGTGCCCCAGCGAAGCGCGTTGGCGTTGGGATTGGTCGCGAAATCCTGCGTGGACCAGATGATGCGATCACTTTGGATCGAGGCCGACCAGTCGTTCCCGCCGTAGGGCTCGCCGCTATGATAATCTACGTCGTGGAAGCCGACGTTCTGAATGACCGTACCGGGTTCCACGGGTACTTCGAATGCCCGGGCCGCGCGGTCCGCGTTCATGTTGTACAGCGCATATTCGTACCGCCAGAATCCGCCGCCGATGTCGGTTGCATCGGAAGAGAGTATGAACAGACCGTCGTCGGGGACCTGAATGTCCGTCTCGTTCACCTGCGAGAAGTAGTCCTGCCAGGCCCGGATGGCTGGCTTCTGGCGGACCGTCGTGGTGATGAGGTTGATTTCGTAATGCGTCAGCGCGTCGGTAATGCTCACCCGGCGGTAAGAGGCGTTGTTGTTACCGTTGCCCGCCAGCGCGTCATCCTGGGTGACGTAATGCCCCTCGATGAAATACAACGCTCCGCCGTTGAGCGCGGGATTGAGGTCGTCATTATGGACTTGTAAGCGCCGGCCGATGACCTGCGCCGGTGAACCGGCCGAGAACGGATACGTGAAAACGCCGGTGTGGGCGTTGACCTGTGAGCGCGGGCCCAGGTTGCTCTGCTGGCCGTTCAGCGTTGCCGAGTAGGGATCCGAGCATCCGATGCCGAGTTGATTGCCCGGTTCCGGCGGGGCAAGGCACCCGATCCCGCATCCGCCTCCCGATGCAGCCACGAATCCATGCTTGAGCCAGCTCATGCCGACCTGCTCGAATTGTCCATCCTTGTAGCGATAGAGATTCTGAGCGATCACGGGATGCTCGTTCGTGTTGGCATACCAGGACGCGGGAAGATCGCCGATGTTGCAGGACTGCGTCCCAATCGCAAAAGCGGAAATGTCTCCGACGGAACCGTAGTTTTCCACGGCGTAAAGGTCACGAACAATGATGTCCGGTCCGATGCTCGTGAATCCCGACGGAATCTCGCTGGTGGTCGAGCCGACCGGGCCGGGCGAGTCGAGCCGCGAAAGCGCCCGTGTCGCGCTCTGCCCCGTTGCGTGGGTCAGAGCGGATTCCAACTCGATTCGGCCGATGATTCTGCCGACCGCATCATCCAAGCCGAGCGAGCGTGCCCACGATTCTTCTACACGCAGCGAGCCCTCAATTCGCAATTGCCGCCCCAGGTTGAGCACTTCGACGCGCACGTCGCTCAATACGAAAACGGGCTGAGAAGTTCCGGGGGCGCCGATCGTGCTCGAAAGGATGAAATCCGGGCCGGCGCCTTTTCGGAGCTCGAATCCGCCGATGGCCGCAACCCGCTGATCGTCGACCGAGAGCAGGAGGCCGCCGGCAGTCTTCCACAGACCGGCCTCGATGCTCAGGCTCGCGTCGGGCTCGAACCGGATGCGTGCAGCGGAGCCGCCTTCCACGCGCCATTTTGCCAGGTTCGTTCCGACCGAGGCGCCGGTCTTGTCCTGTGCGGCGAAGCTCCAGCCGATATCCTGCAATACGGGCTCGTCAAACGTGACGACGAGCACGCCTTCCGTGCAGTCGAATTCAACGCGAACCGGATGGGTCGCGCAGGAATTGGCTTGCTGATCGGCCGAAATGTCAGATTCCGGGCCGGCACCGCTCGCCGTGCCGGCCGCCATGTATTGCAAGGCCGCCCACAGTACAACGAGGAGTCCGATCCGGGCTGACGGCAAGGACCGCGATGACGTGGACACGAACTCGACCCCCCTCTCCCCTCAAGACCTCTCCGAAGCTTCCGCGGTCGTGGAAGGCCGCTCCGACGTCATACGTCCGCCGACTTCAGAGAACCGCGCAGATCCTGCGCGTTTTCCGGAGATTCCAACCCGGTTTGGTCACCGGGTTTGCGCTTGAGCCATCCCCGCGAGGGGGAGAAGCCCGCTCATTGTCGTGATCTGAGTCAGGCTACCAAGGCGGCCCCGGGTTTCGACCGATGGACAGAATAATCCGCCCGTGCGGCCAGTTCAATCGAGAACCGGAACGCGCCTGTTTCCGGACGATCGATCGGACCGAATTGGCCGGCATGGCGCCGCGTGCGCGCGGTTTCGCGCACGAGGATCGCCCGGGGGGAAACCGGCGTTGCCAATACCACTAATAGGCTCGCCTGTTTCGCGACCGGGAAGCGGGGCAGGCGATTCTGAGTGAAGGTTGTGAAGCGTAAGTTTAGGCGAAATTGGCGGCTTAGCGAAGTTACAACATAGAAAAACCCTTGCATGAATATGTCGGTTCGGGTACTATCGGCCATGTTCGAATGAGCCCGAAGTACCTCGGCGGTTCTTGCGCAGGCACGAACGCCGATTTGCGGCACGTCACGAAGGCGTACGGAGGGAAAGAGCGATTCAAGCAAGTGGGGGTCGCCATTTCAGGTATAGCAGTTTCCAAAGCGGGGATTCGCCTGTTCGATGTTGGCAAAAGTGAAGTAGGTCAACCGAGTCGGAGTCGCGGCGTTGTGAACGTGGTGAACTTCGGCAGGATTCAAACAGTCGATCCCGTTTTGTAGTGACAGTCATGTGTCATCGGTCATGGGGTCTTGGTCTAGGATGGAGGTAGAACTGATGAGAGGTAAGGGTGTGAGATCATGGCGTCCTATCGTGGGCGTCCTGGCCCTGGGGGCCTGTTGTATCGGCCTGGCTTGGCAAACAGCCTCGGCCGGGGACAGCGGGCGCTCAACGGATCGGCTGACACAGCCGACCCAACCACAGCTGCCGGGGCAACAAGATGCCAGCAGCAGACCTGCGAACCGGCCCGTTACGGGCAAGAATGGGGCGCAGGGCACTCGGTCGTACAGCTTCGGTGCGAACTCCGATGAGCTGATGATCGAAGGCCGTCGGGTTCGCGTTGCCGAGCCGGGCTTCTCCGGTCATGCCGGAAGCGGTCTGGCCACGGGCGGCACGGTCCCGCTGGGCGGTAACTGCGATTGCGACAACGATTGCGCAAATGCCGCCGGCCAGTGCAACGAGGCAATCTGCGAGGAGGATGACCAGAATCCTGGTACCTTCCGCTGCGTTGCCGCCTTCAGTGCCTCCCGCACCGAGTGCGACCTCGACGGGCTGTACTGCACGTATGACTACTGCGACGGCGTGGGTAACTGCGTTGCCGCTCCGTTGGTCATCGGCGGCAGCGTGCCGCGGACGCCCTGCCTGCACACCTGTGCGGGCGGTACGGCGGACGGCGAGCGCTGCTTCTTCGATGCCGACTGCCCGAGTGGCGGCGTCTGCCAGCCGCGGCTCGATCCCGCGATGGGCGGCTCGTTCACGAGCTGCGACGAGCCCACGGACAAGTGCGGCGTGAGCAACGGCGGCGCGTTCCTCGGCCGCTGCTGTACGGGCGCCGGTCCGACCAGCCCCGGCACCTGCTCCTACACCACGGCCGCAGGTTGCGGCGGTGGCTTCTGGGCGCGGATCACCGACCCGTTCGATCTGAACGAGTGTGACTGCCCCGAGTATTCGGCCGGTATGGCCCCGATCGATGAGTCCTGCACGGTGACCAACGGCGTTGAGTCGCCCGCGGGTTGTGCACGTTTCGTCACGGGTTCGACCAATCGTTGCAGCATCAGCCGCGATCTGTGCGTCAACGCGACGCTCGATTGCCGCAAGGTTTGCAACGTCGGTCCGGACGTCGGCCAGGGTTGCACGATTGATGCGGACTGCGATCAGAGCGGCGGCGCCGCTCAGTGCGTCTCGCAGACGTGCGGTCCCGATCCGTTGCTCTGCCAGGGCAACTACAGCGTCGGTGACGACTACACGCTCGCCAGCGGCTCCTACATGAGCCTCGAGAAGATCCGCTTCCGCGGCGGCGTGGATACCGATCGCGACCTCATGTCGTTCGAAATCTTTGACACGACGGCGACGGTGTGCAGCGACGGATCAGTCGCGGCCTGCACCGTGGTCGGCGCTGCCTGCAACGGCGGCCTCGGCACCTGCGTCGGTCCGCTCCGTGTGGCGGTCTTCGGTGCCTTCACCTTTACCGAGGCCGGCATGGAGGACTACACGCTGACGGTCGACTGCGACACGCTGTGCGACACCAGCACCACGCCGGATGAGCAGCCTGACCCCGCGACGAACATCATTCCGCCGCAGGGCCACCTCGTCATCCGCGCGTTCTCGCGGGTGGACGGCGCGAACAACGTCGTGGATCCGAGCCGCGGCTATTGGGCGCGGACGAGTGCGACGCAGGTCGGCTCGACCAATCCCGATGCCATCTGGCTCAACCACGTTCCGAACACGGCCGTTACCGCCGGCACCGGCCGGCACATTTTCGAGCTGCTCGGCGAACTGGTTCCCAATCCCGCGGCCGCCTGCTGCGATCCGCCGATTGCCGGTACGCCGGGAACGCCGGGTACCTGCTCCGATCTTCAGGGGTGGGAGTGCACGAAGTGCATCGGCGGTCCGTTTGACGGACAGGTCTGCCGCAACACGAACGACTGCGGCGGTCTCGCCGTCAGCGTGTGCAGCGACGTTGACTGGAAGGGCAAGAAGTTCGATTCGGCTCCGGCCGGCGAGCTCTGCTCCTCCGGCGTCTGCAACATCGGCGCCTGCTGCGATGACAACACGGGCGAGTGCACCGAGACGGCGGACGTGGACTGCACGGGCGTTGGCCAGACCTTCCTCGGCCTGGGCACGACCTGCGATCCCAACTGCTGCCAGCAGCCCTTCACGGGCGGCGACTGCTGCGCGACAGCGTACTACTGCGATGGTGATCCTTCGGCGAACGGCTCCTGCAACTCGGGCAATACCGGCTCGGCTTGCGGCTCGGGCGGTACCTGCACGGAGTGCACCGGCGCGACCGCGTTCAGCGTGACCGTTCCCGCGTTCAGCGGCGGCTTCTGTTCGAACGATGCGTCGATCGCCTGCGATCCGATCAACCTGTTCTGCTCGGCCTGTGCCGGTGACCCCTCGGGCGATGCGTTCTGCAACAGCGACCCGATTGGTAACGACGGCATGGCCTGCGGTTCGGGCGGTGTCTGCGGTATCACGGGTGACTGCAACGAGGGTGCGGTTCGCGTGGTGCGGACGTTCAGTGGCGTCACGCCGACCCCCAGTGTCAGCCTCTTCACCATCGACGACGGCGACAACTGCGTCCCGAGCCCGACTGATCCGGGTTGGTATGAGGTCGTCACGGTCGACAAGTGCGCCGTGGTCACTGTGGACCTGTGCTGCACGACGCCGATCCTGTCGCCGACGTGGATCATCGTGACCGAGTGCGAGCCGGGTAATCCTGGCTGCACCGGCAACAAGCGTATTTTCTGGGAAGAGGGCGGTTACGGTGCGAACGAGTTCGGTACCGGCAACCCCAACGGCGCCAACGTGATCTGTGCCGACGGCAACGCCGCGGTGCAGTGGACGCTGCGTGCCGGCCGCTGGTCCTTCGGCATCTTCGCCCAGGGTACCTGCGAGAACAGCACGACCGAGTGCGCCACGGGTGACGATTGCCCGTCGGGCGTGCCTTGCGAGAGCAACTCCGGCCCGTATCAGGGTCACTGGACCGTGACCGGCTGCCGCGAGGCGGCTTGCTGCCACTCCGCCGGTGCTCCGGGTACGCCGGGTCCGGGTGCGACCTGCTCGGTCACCGACATCCTCGAGTGCGAAGGCTTCCCGGTGGTTCAGAAGTTTGAGCCGAACCTGGGTGGCGACTGGCTGGGTGACCTGGCCGGCGGCACGATCGACGATTGCTCGGCCTCGCCGTGCGCTCTCGGCGCCTGCTGCCTTGGACCAGGCAATTGCGATGACAACGCCGGCTCGGGCGAAACGGTCGGTTGCAGCGGCAACCCGCAGGGTATCTACCACGGTGGTGTGCGCTGCGTTGACGAGCCTTGCCCGACCTGCCCGATCGACAGTCTGGCGAACTGCCAGGGAGATACCGAGGTTCTGGCCTGGGCGAGCGAGTCGACTTCGCGGTTCCGTATCGCGGACGACTTCATCCCGCTGGCCAACACCATCGAGCGTATCTGCTGGACGTTCTCCTGGTCCAACCTGTGTGAACCGCCGAACCGTCCGGCTCCGCCCGACGACGAGTGGGTGATTCGCATCTGGCCGGCCGATCCGGTCACGGGCCTGCCCATCGAGGGCTCGCCGGTCTTCTCGTCCGACACCGTCGTTCCCGACGGTACGGGCAACAACGACGACCCGTCGTTCCTGATCTGGACCTACACGGCCCCGATCGGACCGGTCGCGGTCACGTCGGGTAACTGCTACTGGCTGTCGATTCAGGGTAAGGGTGACGACGGTGACGGAACGAACCGCTGCTTCGCGTTCTGGATGGCGACATCCGGTATCGACGCGACGGGTACGTACTCCGAGGTGTCCAACGCGGGTAACAACTTCTCGCTGAACAACAACGGCGACAACGTGTTTGCCGTGACGGACATCGATCACTCCGACTTCACCTTCTGCATCGACTCGGGTATCCAGGCCCAGACGAATCCGGGCGTGGACGGTGGTTGCGGTCAGGTTGATTTTGCGTGCTGCCGTCCGGGTGCTCCGGGCGCGGGCGTGAACCCGACCTGTATCGATACGATCACCAATCCGGGTCTGACCGTGAACGACTGCCTGCGGGTCCACCGCGGTATCGTTTGCCCGGGCAAGACGTGCTCCACGGCTTCGTGCGACGCGTCCGCTCCGTCGAACGACATCTGCTCGAACCCGCCGCTGGCGGCTGCGGTTCCGACCAACCCGCCGAACGACGACTGCGGTGCGGCTACGCCGATCGGCGGCGCCGACTGCCAGGTGATCACCAACCTCGGCCGTTGCCAGGGTGATACCGAGATCTTCTGCACCGTCTCCCCGGACGACTGCCCGCCGAGCGTTGGCCCGTGCGTGGCGCACTCCGGAACGGCGCAGACCTGCGGTCTCGTCAGTGGCGGTGCGAACCAGCCGCGCTACACGCGGGTGGACAACCGTCTGGCCAACCGCGACGGTCTGCTGAACGAGAGCGGCTTCCCCGCCGGGCCCGACAAGTGCCCGAGCGGCAGCCCGACCTCGGTCCAGGCCGACGTCTGGTACAACTTCACCTCGCCGTGTAACGGTGAGGCGGAGTTCCGGACGTGCTTCTCCGACCGGTTCTTCGACGGCCGTATCACGGTCCACCAGAACCCGTCGGGTCTCTCCTGCCTGGCGTGCGGCTCGCAGAACGCCGCCTCGCGTATCCTGTGCCAGGATGACGGCTGTGCGACGTACTTCGACGCCGTGCCGACGTTCTCCTTCGGTGCGGACCGCGGGCGCTTTAACGTGGCAGCCAACAAGTGCTACACGATGCGTTTCGGCGGATTCGCCACCAGCTCGGGTACGATCAACGGCGATACGATGTTGCCGGCCTACGGCATCGGCGAGATGGAGATCAACGTGCTCTGTACGGGTAGCGTGAACGACCCGCCGGTGGCGTTGACGACCTATCCGCACGGTGCGGTGAAGCAGCGCTACATCAGCTTTGCGCCGCAGGGCTCGCACACGGCGTCAGCCTTCCGCGTGAAGGACGTGGGTTCGGGCGCCCAGTACTACATCAGCACGCCGCGCACGACGCCGGCGTCGGTGGTGGGACAGGGCCTGACCTTCGTGGTGTCCGATGCGTCCCCGATCATCAACGACTGGACCTCGCTGACGCGGATCCACGTCGGTGGCTGCATGATCGCCCCGGGCGACAATGCCGCCTCGAGCACGGGTCGTGCGTATGAGGTCACCGCGACGACCGACGGTTCCAGCTTCTCGGCGCCGTTGACGGTCTTCACCGCGGCTCGTCCGACGGCTGCGAACGCCCGCTTCTGGGCGGACGTGGTGGGTCTGTTCTCGGCCGGTGGCGATGGCTCGACCACGCCGCCCACGCCGGCGAACTCGTGGACCCCGCCGAACCGGAACGTGAGCGGTTTCGACATCTCGGCCACGCTGCAGGCGGTATCCGCGGCACCGACCGCGCCGCACTTCACGTGGGTGG
>JAGFJJ010000049.1 GCA_024102815.1 Phycisphaerae bacterium | reverse complement strand
CCGGACACGCCCAGACGGTCTCCAACCGTTTGACACGCCGTTTCATTCTGGCCATCCATGGCTCCTTCCAAAAAGTCCATGACGCCAATATCGACAGGAAACGGCTTTTTGAGATAGTTTCTTAGTCTCTCGAGTCGTTTCCGTGAAGAAGGGTGAATCCCGGGTTTGACCAAGAACGTCACACCGGCTGTTTCCGTCACCGCGAGCTTCTCTTTTGCATGCGAACTTCCATCCGTTCGCCCTGCCGTTCTATTTCAAACGTCAGGGAAAGTGACCCCAGCAAGCGGTCGAGACTTTCTCGATCAATCCCTTCCATCGATTGGCCGTTGACGGCGATGACACGGTCGCCGGCACGTAATCCGGCGCTTTCCGCGATGCTGTCCGGAGCGACTTCTTTGATATTCCAGGGCTCTGTGCCTCGTTTGGCGATCACAAATCCATATCTTTCGGGTGCCGCTGCCCGTTCGATGCGAATTCGGCCGTTCTTCTGGTCGAAAGTGACCTCGAGCTGCGCGATGATTTTAATTCCGATGTTTGCCTCACCGAGCGGTCCCGCGATCAGCGTTTCTGGGTTGTCGATGATGGCGTCACCGATCCGCAGTGCGCCATCAAGCGTGGCCGATTCGATATCGGCGCCCCCGCTTCGTCCGACCCGAGTCGGCTCGCTCGTGAATTTCAGGTTTTTGGCCAATGCTGTTGGGAGGCCGAGTGGGATGATGGCGCCCGTGTCGATGAGCGCCTTGGTCGACATCCCGCCAATGGTCACCTCGATCTCAGGATCTTCGTCGTCGCTGATGATGGGCACGATGCTCTTTCCGTCCGGGGGAGGGAGCTCGCCGCGACTCACGACAATCGTGCGGGCGGAATAATTGACGGTCAGCAGGTACTCGCTGAAGAGGTGAAACCCGAGAATGCCATCGATGGGCTTCAATCCCCCCGGACGCTCGGCATTGTAGTCGCGGCTGCTTACAACCACATTCGTGAAGGACAATTCGCCCATGCTGAGCGTGTCGAGGCGGTGATCGGTCAACTTCAGATTCTGTCCGAGGACGCCCTTGCCGGTCGCGTCGCTCAATAAGGGGAGATCGAGCTTCTCTACAAGCGTACGATCAACGCGCCCGGCCCCTTCGGCACCGGTGTCCAACATGAATCGGAACGGTCCCTGCCCATTGACTTCGACGTTCTCGACGAGGATGGCGCCGCCCCACTGGACAAACGGTATTTCAAGTCGATCACTCGCAAGAGTTGAGGAGTCGTAGCCTCGGCGGGATGTGCTGGCATCTTCGGCACGGGCGTCTGTGGCAACGAGCAACAAGGCAACGACGCACATCATGCTATGTTTCATTTGAATACCCCTGTATCACGCTGGTCTGGCATCGCGGCGACAAGACGTCGTTGCCGCCACTACTCGGGCCACAATCTAGGTGAGGTGGGCGGTGAGGTATTGAACAAATGGAACTGAGGAGATTCGTGGCGGTTTTCGGCCAGAAAAGATCGGATGAGCTGGCGGTACCGGTTCGGCGTCAGGCCGGTCTCTCGCTTGTACAACCGGCAGAGATGCGCCTGATCGGAGAAACCGGCCGCGAGGGCAATCTGGACGACCTGCTCGTGACCGTTGGCCAAACCGCACGCGGCGTGCGACACCCGCTGTCGGATGCGCCACTGCGACGGCGCGACGCCCATGGTTCGGCGAAATCGCCTGGCATAGGAGACGGGATGCATGTCAGCCGAGTTCGCAGCCGCCCGCGTCGATCCCCGCGACATCGCGACGGTGTGCTCTGCACAACCCGCCGTTTCCGCCGGGAGACTGGCGTCCATGCACCCGAGGATCGCGTCAGCCAGAATGTCGGATGTTTGGAAGGGGGCCGCGTCCTGCGTACGCAAATGTTCGAGCAACAACGCTGTGCTGGTGCCGGCGCTCAGGAGTCCGCATTGCCCAATATCTACCCCACGGCGCACGAGTTGACGCACCGCTTGCCGTTCAAGGCGGAAGTTGAGGGTCATTGCCCCAATCGGCCCGGCGCGAGTTTCGTGTTCCGCCCCTTCCGGTTTGACGACCAGCGATAGTGGACGACACGTGACAGTCCGACCCTCCACGGTCTCCTGGAGGATGCCGGAAAGTACCAACGTCACGCTCATCCAACCGTGGGCGTGGCGGCGCATCTCCTGTCCCGGCCGGTAGCCCACGAAACGTACGTCGATGTCCTCCAGCCGGCGGGACGCCAACAGATTGCCCAGAATGCCCGCGCGCGCGATTTTCACGAAATCAGGATTCGCTCAACCCGGCGGAATATTCTTCGAGACCCTTGTCCCCCTGGCAGCCGCGATTCGATTCGCGAGGTGGACGCAGACTGCCGCTGTCAAATTGGCACCCGATAAACGCTGTCCGACGCGCTTCTGCCAAGCTGGCAGCGCGAATTTCCAAAGACCAACAACCGCATAATGTCTGCAATCTATTGTGATATAATAATTTGCAAGCTATCCCGTGGCGGGTGATGGGCTGGTCCGGGCCTTGCCCTACGAACAGCATCTTCTTGTGCGCTGACGGTATCTCGTGGCACGAGGAGGTGTTCGGTACCGAGCGCGGGCCGAACCGCCGACGGTAGGGCGGCCGTCTGGGTTGTTTGTCCAACCGCCGGTTGTTGGATCTGTTTTCCCACTTGTTTCCACGGCAGCGTGTAGGAGGCGAAACGTATGGCGGTCAAACAGTTGGCGTACGAGCACGACGCAAGGGGCTCGTTGAAGAGCGGCGTCGAGAAGCTCGCGGCCGCGGTCAAGGCGACCCTCGGGCCCCGCGGACGAAACGCGGTGATTGATAAGGGCTGGGGAGGCCCGAATATCACCAAAGACGGCGTTACCGTGGCCGAAGAGGTCGAGCTGATTGACAAGTTCGAGAACCTCGGGGCCCAACTCGTCAAGGAAGCGGCCTCGAAGACGAGTGAAGTAGCGGGTGACGGCACGACCACGGCCACCGTACTGGCCGAAGCCATCTTCAAGCAGGGGCTGCGGAACATCACCGCCGGCGCGGACGGCAACGCCATCATCCGGGGCATTCAGAAGGCGGTCGGAAAGGTCGTGGACGAGCTCAAGGGCATGTCCCGCCCGATCAAGGCCAACCGCCGTGAAGACATCGTCAACGTCGCCCGCATCTCCGCCAACAACGACGAGGTGATCGGCAAGCTCCTGGCCGATGCGTTCGAGAAGGTCGGCAAGGACGGCGTGATCACCGTCGAGGAGGGCAAGAGCTCGGATACGACGATCGATGTTGTCGAAGGCATGCAGTTCGATCGCGGCTTCCTTTCGCCGCACTTCGTCACCGACCATGACACCGTGGAGTGCGTGCTCAACAAGGCGTTCGTGCTCATTCACGAGGACAAGATCAGCAACGTTCCCAAGCTGGTTCCCCTGCTGGAGAAGATCGCCAAGTCCAAGCGTCCGCTGCTGATCATCGCGGAGGACATCGAGGGCGAGGCGCTGGCCACGCTGGTGGTCAACAAGCTGCGCGGCATTCTCGACATCTGCGCGGTGAAGGCGCCGGGTTACGGCGATCGCCGCAAGGCCATGCTCCAGGACATCGCCGTGCTCACAGGGGCGACGGCAATCATGAAGGACCTGGGGCTTGATCTGGAGAAGATCACGGTCAACGAGCTCGGCCAGGCCAAGCGCGTGCGGGTCGATGCCAACAACACCACGATCATCGAAGGGGCTGGATCGACATCCGACATTCAGGGGCGCATCAAGCAGATCGCGGCCGAGATCGACGCGACGACGTCCGACTACGATCGCGAGAAGCTCGAGGAGCGCCGGGCGAAGCTGGCTGGCGGCGTGGCCCAGATCAACGTCGGCGCGGCGACCGAGACGGAAATGAAGGAAAAGAAGGCGCGCATCGAGGACGCCCTGCATGCCACGCGGGCGGCGCTCGAGGAGGGCATTGTTCCCGGGGGCGGCGTGGCCCTCATCCGCGCCTGCAAGGGTGTGGAAGGTCTCAAGCTCCGCGGCGACGAGCAGCTCGGCGTGGACATTGTCTGCCAGGCACTGATGGAGCCGGCGCGGCAGATTGCGAAGAACGCCGGGTTCAATGCCGGGCTCGTGCTGCACAAGATCTCCGAGGGCAGCGGCGCGTTCGGCTTTAACGCCGACACGGGCCAGTACGAAGACCTGCTCAAGGCGGGCGTGATTGATCCCACCAAGGTCGTGCGTTCGGCGCTGGAGAATGGCAGCAGCGTGGCCCGCATTCTGCTGAGCACGGACGTCTGCATCACCGCCAAACCCGAGGAAGAAGACGACCAGATGCCTGGCGGCGAGGGCATGGACGACGATTACGACATGATGTAGTGCCGGCAAGGCGGCACCGTTTGCCGCCGAGTTTCGATATGAGGCGTGGGTGAATTCGTAACAAACCGGCCAGAAGCGCCCGAGCGGCGCGGCCGCTGGATAGATGGAGTCCTACCGATCATGGCAACCGCAACGGCGTCGAAAAAGAAGGTGAAGTTCCGTCCCATGGACGATCGTGTTCTGGTGGAACCGAGCGAGGCGGAGGAGAAGACCTCCGGTGGGATCATCCTGCCGGACTCGGCACGGGAAAAACCGCAGCGGGGTACGGTCATTGCCGCCGGGCCCGGGAAGCTGCTCAAGAGCGGCAAGCGCGGCGAGATGTCGCTGAAGGTCGGTGACGAAGTCGTCTACGGCAAATATTCCGGCACCGAGATCGACATCGCGGGGGACAAGATGTACATCCTTCGCGAGAGCGACGTGCTGGCGATCGTGGAAAAGTAACAGGTACCGCGCGGCCGCGTTCGTGCCGCTTTTTTGAATGGAACGGAGCAGTCCATGGCCAAGCAGATGATGTTTTCCCAGGATGCCCGCCAGCGAGTTCTGGAGGGGCTGACCAAGCTGGCTGACGCGGTACGGGTGACGATGGGTCCGACGGGGCGCAACGTCATCCTCCAGAAGTCCTTCGGGTCGCCGCGCGTGACCAAGGACGGCGTCAGCGTGAGCAAGGAAGTCGAGCTGCCCCAGCCCTTCGAGAACATGGGGGCCAAGCTCATCAACCAGGTGGCTTCGAAGACCAGCGATGTTGTCGGCGACGGAACGACGGCGGCCACGGTACTGGCCGAGGCCATCTTCCGCGAAGGGTTCAAGTCGGTGACCGCGGGTGCCAATCCCATGGCGCTCAAGCGCGGCATCGATGCGGCCGTGGCCGCGGCGGTGGAAGCGATCAAGGGGATTTCCGCAAAGGTCAAAGGCAACGACGACCTCGCCAAAATCGCCACGATTTCCGCCAACGGCGACGAGGAGATCGGCAAGCTGCTGGCCGGGGCGCTCGCGGAGGTCGGCACGGAGGGCGTGGTCGAGATCGAAGAAGGCAAGAGCCTGACGACGGAGAAGGAAGTCGTCGAAGGCATGCAGTTCGACAAGGGCTACATCTCGCCCTACTTCATGACCAACCCGTCGACGCTGGAGTGCGTGCTCGAGGATCCCGCGATCCTCATCTACGAGAAGAAGATCTCCAACCTGCGGGACTTTGTTCCCGTGCTGGAGAGCATCGCCACGACGGGCAAGTCGCTGCTGGTGATTGCCGAGGACGTCGACGGCGAGGCGCTGGCGGGCCTGGTGGTCAACAAGATCCGCGGCGTGCTCAAGTGCTGCGCGGTGAAGGCGCCGGGCTTCGGCGATCGCCGCAAGGCCATGCTCGGCGACCTGGCCACGGTCACCGGGGCCAAGCTGCTCAGCGAGGACCTGGGCGTCAAGCTCGAGAACGTCACCGCTTCGGACATGGGCTCGGCCAAGAAGGTCGTCATCACCAAGGACAACACGACGGTCATCCAGGGCGCGGGCAAGAAGACGGAGATCAAGGCCCGCTGCGAGCAGATCCGCAGCCAGATCGAGAAAACCACGAGCGACTACGATCGGGAGAAGTTGCAGGAGCGGCTTGCCCGTCTGACCGGCGGCGTGGCCGTCATTCGCGTTGGCGGCGCCACCGAGATCGAAGTCAAGGAGCGAAAGGACCTCGTCGATGATGCCTTCCACGCCACCAAGGCGGCGGCCGAAGAGGGTGTGGTTCCCGGCGGCGGCGTGGCCTTCCTGCGGGCAATTCCCGCCGTGACCAAGGTTCGCGAAAAGGCCCGCGGCGATGAGAAGATCGGCGTGAATATCGTGCTCCATGCCCTGCGGGCGCCGACGCGGCAGATTGCGTCCAACGCCGGCGAGGACGGCGACGTCATCGTCGAGCAGATCCTGGAAAAGACCGGTTCGCACGGATTCGACGCCCGCAAGCGGGAGTTCTGCGACATGGTCAAGAGCGGGATTATCGACCCGGCCAAGGTGTCGCGCGTGGCCCTGGAGAACGCCGCGAGCATTTCGGGGCTTCTGTTGACGACCGAGGTCCTTGTCACGGAATTGAAGGACGATGGTAAGAAGATCGAGCACGCCGTCCGATAGAAACGCGGATGGGTGACTGCAAGCGAATGGACCCCCGGGGCGGACCTTGATCCGCCCCGTTCCATGTCGGAGATCGAACGCGGTGGAGCCAATCCCCTGAAGTTGGGCAGTTGAGGCATGGCGGTGGCTGGTGCAAAGCGCGATTACTACGAAGTCCTTGGCGTAAGCCGCGAGGCTACGCCCGAGGAAATCAAGAAGGCCTTTCGCCGGGCGGCGCACAAGTACCACCCGGACCGTAACCAGAGCGATCCCGACGCAGAACGCCGCTTCAAGGAGGCGGCCGAGGCCTACGACGTCCTGGCGGACGGTGCCAAGCGACAGCGCTACGACCAGTTCGGACACGCCGGACTGGGCGCCGGCGCCGCTGCCCATGACTTCTCGCACATGGGCTTCAATGACATTTTCGACATGTTCAACGACATCTTCGGCGGCGGTGGTCGCAGCGGGCGGCGCGGTCGAAGCCGCGGCGCCGATCTTCAGACCGAGGTCGAAATATCGCTCGGCGAGGTCGCCACGGGAGCAGAGCGGTCCATCGAGTACTCCCGTCGCGAACTGTGCGAGGACTGCGACGGCAGTGGTGCCGCCCGGGGGTCGCAGCGCAAGTCTTGCGGGACGTGCGGCGGTTACGGGCAGGTGGAGCAGACAGGCGGGCTTGCGGGCCTGTTCGGTCGCGTCATCACGACATGTCCGAACTGTCACGGACGTGGCACGGTTATTACGACCCCTTGCTCGAATTGTCGGGGTTCGGGGCGCGTGTCGCGCCGATCCGCGGTCCGCGTACAGATTCCCGCGGGTATCCACGACGGGCAGGCCGTCCGGGTCCGTGGCGAGGGCGAACCCGGAGATGACGGAAATACCCGGGGTGACCTACACTGTTATGTGCGCGTCGCGCCGCATCCCTTTCTGGAGCGGCACCAGAATGACCTGGTGTGCCGCATGCCCATCAGCTTCACGCAGGCGGCGCTCGGTGCAGCCGTGGAAGTGCCCACGCTGGAGGGCAAGGCGGAACTGCGCATCCCGGCGGGAACGCAGCACGGCCAGCTCTTTCGTCTTTCGAGGCTGGGTCTGCCCGACCTGCGCAGCGGCGCGCGGGGTGATGAAATCGTGCAGGTGCTGATCGAGATCCCCAAGAAGCTCAGCAAGGAGCAGGAATCTCTGCTTCGCGAATTCGCCGAGTCCGAGGATCGATCGGTGCTGCCGGAGTCGAAGGGTTTCTTCGATCGACTGGTGGACTATCTGAGCGGTAGTTCGTCGTAAGCGGTTGCAACGGAGGCCGACGTCATGACCGACGCCAACGCCACCTCGCCGAAAAATGCCAAGCCCGACGGGCACGACAACGAGCCCGTCGCCGATGACGTATTTGCCGAGGACGAAGGCGCGCCGCGAGCAGGCGCCCCCGATGCGGACGCGCCCGAAGCCTTGCGAGAGCGCATCGCGTCGCTGGAAGATGCGCTGCTGCGCGCTCGGGCGGAAGTGCAGAACATCCAGCGAAGAGCGGCCAACGAGCGCGCCGAGGCCGTGCGCTTCGGTAATGCGGAGCTGTTGAAAGCGATCGTGCCCGTGCTCGACGACCTGGACCGCGCGATCCAGCATGCGACGGATCAGGCCGATGTCCGGGCGCTGCTCGACGGCGTCAGGCTGGTCCGCGAGAACCTGCTCAAGGCACTGGGCTCTTTCGGCCTGGAGCCGATCGACGCCGCGGGGCAGCCCTTTGATCCGCACCAGCACGAAGCGTTGATGCAGCAGCCCACGGACGCGCAGCCTCCGGGTACGGTGCTGGAAGAGGTCGCTCGGGGCTATCGCCTGCGGGATCGGACCCTGCGCCCGGCCAAGGTCATTGTCGCGGCCGCGAGTCAGGGCGAAAACGACGGAGAGAGGTAAACGGCATGCCAACGTACGAATATGAATGCACGCGGTGCGGAAAGGTGACGGAGGTGTTCCAATCGATGACGGACCCGCCGCGCCGCAAGCTCCGCAAGCAGGATAATCCGCAATGCTCGTGCAACGCACCGGTGCAGCGGCGCATCAGCGGCGGGGCAGGATTGATCTTCAAAGGTTCGGGCTTCTACATCACGGATTATCGCAGCGAGTCCTACAAGGAGGCGGCGAAGAAGGACAACGGATCAGGTCCGGCCGAAAAGGGCGACGGCAAGGCGGAAAAGTCGCAAACCCCCGCGAAAGATTCCTCGTCCGGCAATTCGGAATCCAAATCGAAGCCGGCCAAGGACACGCCGAAGGGATCGAAGAAGGCGAAGGGCGAAGGCGTGGCCGTGTAGCGACTTCCAACGGACATGCCTTGGCTTCGCGACACGTTCAGTCCCGTCATTTGATGAAGCAGACGGCATCAGCACCAGCGTCAGCCCAGACCGGGGCCACTGCATTGATCACGTTTGAATGTCCAACCTGCCGCCGGCGGTTTTCCGTGGGACGGCGCGAGGAAGCGGCGTTCCGCCCGTTCTGCTCGTACCGTTGCAAGATGGTCGACTTGGGGCGCTGGCTGGATGGCACCTATGCGGTCACCGAACCGCTTTCGCCGGACGATCCGCGACAGGACTCCGGCGAGGACGAAAGTCAGCGTGGAGATTCTTGATCCGATAAAAAGTCGGAATGATGTTTTTCGCCCGCTGGTGAGTATTGTGTCTATATCGGGCGCAGAGGCGCGGATGTCTCAGATTTTAACCGCCGTCCGGCCTTGAATGGTGTTATTTGTGGTGGGAATCTTGGCCGCCGGCGACGGCAATAAGCTTTCTGGGGTGCGCCGCCGGCGGTTTTTGAAAAATGAAGTTTCTTGACGGGCTTTGGGGTCCGGCGGTTAGAGCTGTCGGGAGGAGTCTAAGTGATGAAGGGACGCATGTTGCAACGCGGAACGAAACGGGGCGGCTTCACGCTGCTCGAGCTTCTTGTGGTTATCGCGATCATCGCGCTGTTGATCTCGATCCTGTTGCCGTCGCTCGAGGCCGCTCGTCGGCAGGCGAAGGCGACGGCCTGCCTGTCGCACCTCAAGGGTGTGGCCAGCAGCAGCCGGGTGTACGAGGCGGACGATCCCAACGGCTGGGGCATTCCCTGCCATCCGTTGATGTTCCGGCAGAATCCGGCGAACCCGACGTGGATCGGCGCCTACGAGTGGGGCGGCAAGAGCGGTATCGGAACGCCGAACTGGGTTCCGGGTCGTGGTGCCGAAGAAGGTCTGGGCAGCAAGTACGGCACCAAGGCCGGTTTCGGTCCGGCCACGCGTCCCATGAACGACATTCTCTATCCGGGCGGTTTCGCGGACGCCTACGGCGGCGACCTTCTGGGTAAGAACTTCGATCGTCAGATCGCCCTGGAAGACACCAAGCTGAAGCTGGACAACTATCGTTGCCCGGCCGACGACGGCCCGCCGCGTGGTGCCCACTGCACGGACTGGATCAAGATGACGGAGACGTCATCGTACGACTTCTTCGGCAACAGCTTCACGGCCAACATTCTCTGGACACGAATCGTGGGTCAATCCGAGCCGGTATGGAGCAACTCGCCCATGCTGCGGCCGATCTCCCGCGTGCCCAATCCCTCGCGCACGCTGTACTACGAGGAGAACATCGGCCGTTGGGCCTGGGCGTGCAAGCGTGAGCCGAAGGACTGCTTCGAACTCCTGCAATTGACCGGTATCGACCCGGGTCCCACGAAGGCCGTCCGCGGGTGGCACGGCAAGGACTGGACCTATCAGCGAGCTTTTGTGGACTCGCACGCCGAGTCGCAGACGGTGATCATTCCGGGCACGGAGGACGCCGAGGGCTACATGGAGCACTACCGAGCCGAGGTCGTCTATCCGGAGGACGCGGACCGTCAGCGGGCCAATACGTGCATCATCATCCGCGGAAACGGGTGGCAGAAAGACACGCTGCCGGCCGAGGGCATCATCACCGGGCTGAGCATCAGTTCAGAAGGCCGACCCTCTTACGAGCGGTGCGTATCGTCGGAGTAAACCCGGCCTGATCGCGGTCGGTTGAAATCCGGCCGATTTCCAACCCCAGCATACCCGAAGGGGTGCGACACGGAGTCGCACCCCTTTTGCTTTGGAGAGAGATCGGTGTTCGCGCGTCAAGCCGGCGTGAGCACCGGTGGCGGGATGGGCTGGTCCTGGCGGAGTTCGCGGCGGTGGCCGAGCCACGCCCGCAGCCCGGAGTTTTCCACGGGGTGGTTGCCGAGCATGCCGATTTCGATGGCCGCGGCCGCGCTGCCCAGATAGGCTGATTCAAGAAGGCTGCCGCCGGCGGCGAGCGTGAGCGTGGATGCGGCGAGAAGTGCGTCGCCGCATCCGAGCTTGTCGAGGGCATGGGGCGTAAGCGCGGGGACCTGCTCGCTGCGGAGGCGCCCCGACCACTCCGGTGTACCACGCTGCTGGCTCTGGCGATCGAAGACGACCATACCGCGTTTTTCGAGCGTGACGAACAAGTGCCGGGCCTGGGTGCGCTCGAGCAACTGCCACGCGACGGACGAGAGGCCGGCGTCGTAATCGTGGAGCATGGCGCGCATTTCGAGCTCGGACGGGCAGAGCAGATCGACGTTGACGAAGTTGAGCAGATTGGCCCGGGCACCGCTGATATCCCCGGCGAGGATGCGGACGTTCTGGCGGAGCGCGGGCAGGACGCGCTGGAGCAGGCCGGAGGTGATCATGCCGTAGCCGAAATCGCAAAAGATGACGGCGTCGGCGAGTCGCGAGTGTTGTTCGAGAATCATGGCCGCGTGGCGCTCGGCGACGGAGTCCAGCGGGCGGATCTGGGCGCGTTCCACCTTGAAGAGCTTGTTTTCGTCGGCGAGGAAGCGGGTCTTCTCGACGAGCGAGGGTCGACAGTTGATCAGGTGATTCTCGACGCCTTCACAGCGAAGGACGTCGCGAACCATGTCGGACGGCTCATCCTCGGCTGCGGCGCTGACCAGAAAGGCGCGGGCGCCGAGGGCGGCGACGTGGCGGGCGACAATGGCCGCGCCCCCGACGTAGCTGCGCTCATCGCGCTGGGCGAGGGATATCATGGGGGATTCGCTGGCGACGCCCAGCGGATCGCAGAGGACGTAGCGATCGAGGACGATGTCCCCGACGACCATGACGTTCAGCCCCCGGAATCTGTCCAGCCGCGCTTCGAGCGATTCGCGGGTAATGGCGTGCCGGCGGCAGACCAGGTTGAGACGGTGGGATTCATTTTCGGGGAAGCGGGGCAATCGTTCGATGAGGGCGGTGGAACTGAAGATGATCTCGCCGCTGGAGAAGAGGATACGTCCGCCATACTCCTCGACGATGGCCTTCTCAGCCAGGAAACCCGGATCCCGGGAGTTTTCGTACTCGCGCCCTTTGATGTACAGATCGGGGCGGATGCGACGCAGGGCGTTCTCCGCCGTGGGTTCCGGCGTAATGCAGACCAGGTCCACGCACATCAGGGCGGCCAGGTTCTCTGCGCGGAGTTCCTGGGGGATATAGGGGCGCATTCCGCCCTTGTCGATGGCGGCGTCGCCGGTGATGGAGACGATGAGCACGTCCCCCTGCTGGCGGGCGAACTCCAGGTAGCGGATGTGCCCGGGATGAACGACGTCGAAGCAGCCGTGACACTGAACGATCGTCTTGCCCGCGGCACGAAACTGCTCGACGATGGCGGCCAGAGCGTCGAGACCGACGATTTTGGATTCGAAGCTGGCTGTCATGCTGAGAAAACCCGCAGCACGGCGGTGACCCGGTTCCGGGACGGTCCGGGGTATGTTGCCCCGGACCCGTCGCCTGTAGTATCGGCCGATTCGACCCAGCGGGCGCAGGCGAAAGGGCTGATTCGTGCCTGGGTTCGCCGGGTCAGAAGCCTTCGACGGTTGGTTGTTCACCGGACACGCGAAGGCGACTTGAGTTTTCCGCCGGTTCTTGGAGTTGGTGATGGGGTTCCCCTGGACCTTGCAGGGTTACATCTTCCGGGAGATGGGCAAGACGTTTCTGCTCACGGCCGTGGGCATGACCGGTGTCCTTGGCCTGGGCGGCGGCGTGATGAACATGATGAAGCTGGGGGAGGTGACGCCTTCCCAGCTTCTGCGACTTCTGGCGCTGCTGCTGCCGGTCGCGGCGGCCCTGACGCTGCCCATCGCGGCGCTGTTCAGCGCGACGTCGACCTACGGGCGCCTCAGTGCGGACAATGAGATCAACGCCTGCCGCAGCAGCGGGATCAACCTGCATGTGCTGTTTCTGCCACCGTTGCTGCTGAGTGTGATCGCGGGCGCGGTGACATTCGTTTTCAGCAACTACGTCATTCCGCGCATGGTGCATCATCTGAACGAGGTCGTGAGCCAGGACGCGGGAACCTATATACAACAGCGGTTGCGCCGCCCCAGCGGGATCACGCTGAACAACCGGTTTCACATCCACGCCGACCGATTCGATCTTGATCCGGTCACGAAGACGCGCGGGGTATTGGAAGGCGTGTCGTTCCTGGAGGCGGACGGGGAAGACTGGATCCGCTACGGAACGGCCCAGGCGGTGGAACTGGGATTCGTGCGCGGTGAGGACAAGGTGGATGTCTGGGCGCGGATGGTGGGCGTGAGCTTCTACGACAAGCGCGACGACCAGTTCGTGGAGCTGGAGTACAAGGCGATTCCTTCGTACGAGCTTCCGGCGGGCGTGCCGCTCAAGCTGCGTTTTCTGACGCTGGGGGAGCTGCTGGAATTCCGCGAGCGGCCGTACCTTTGGCAGGACGTGCGGCGGGCGATTCAGTCGCTGCGCAAGGCCGTGGGCCGTCGAATGGTCTACGACGAGCTCGTCCGCGACTGGCAGGAAGCCGGGGACCACACGATCGTCCTGCGCGAACCCGGCAGGCAACTGCTGATTCAATCGGAGCGGGCGGCGCGACAGCCGTACGACGGCGGCATCGAGCTGATGGATGTGACCATCGAAGAAGAGGCACTGCCGGGACGTCGGGAGCTGCACTTTCCCAGGGTCGTGCTGGAACTGGCCGGTGGAGATCGGATCGCGGACGCGGGCGTTCTGGTCCGGACCTATGCGGAGGTTGTCGAAAACGGGCGGATGGTGGAGCGGGCGCTGGACACTCTTGGTCCGATCGCGCTGCCGCCGGAGCTTGTGACGCGAATCGATGCGGTGAGTGACGAGGATCTTCTCTCCGGGCCCGCGGGCGCACCGAATGCGGCGGGAGAGGATATCAAGCGCATGCAGGACCCCGTTGTTCGAAGTCGCGCGGCGGCACGGGAGGAGATTGCGGCCACGAGCCGGGAGATTGCCGGTGTGCTGCATCAGCGCATGTCGTTCAGCGCGAGTGTGCTGGTACTGGTGATCCTGGGGGCGGCGCTGGGCATTTTGCTGCGCGGAGCGCACGTTCTTACGGCCTTCGGCATCAGTTTCATACCGTCCCTTTTCGTCATCATGTTGATCGTGATGGGCAACGAGATGTGCCACAATGCCGTGACGCACATTGCCGGTCTGGCCGTGATGTGGGTGGGCATCATCGTTGTGGGTCTTGGGGACCTGGTCGTCCTGTTCGGAATATTGAGACGGTAACGAGGAAAGGCGGTGGCGCGGCGTCGCGTCCCTGGAACCGGCAGCGGTGACGATTCTCGATCGCTACATTCTCCGTTCGCTTCTGATCAACTACCTGATCGCCCTGGGGGTGATGATCAGCCTGTACGTGGTGCTCGACCTGTTTGTGAACATGGACGAGTTCACGGAGCAGCGGCGCCCGATCGGGGTGACCATGCTGAATATGGCGAGCTATTACGGACCCCACGTCTTCGTTTATTTTGCGCAGCTTTCCGGGGTGATTGCGCTGTTCGCGTGCATGGCGACGATCGCGCGCATGCGGCGGCAGAATGAGCTGACGGCGATGCTGGCGTCGGGGGTGAGTCTGTACCGGGTGGCGGCGCCGATCCTGGGATTCGGCCTGGCGACCACGGCTCTGCTCATTCTCGATACGGAAGTGCTCACGCCGCGCGTGGCGCACCTGCTGGCCCGCGACCACGACGACGTGGATGGGACCCGGGCCTACGGCGTGTACTTTCTGCCCGACCGAAATGGTGCGCTGGTTTCGGCCGGTCGGTTCTACCCGCGGACACAGGACCTTCGTCAACTGCTCGTGCTGCGTCGAACGCCGGAGGGGAACATTGCCCAGACCATCGAGGCGGACCGGGCCACGTGGGAGCCGCCGACGCCACAGCGTCGGGTGGGGCGGTGGGTGCTGGAGCGGGGCATTCAGCGGACGCGTACGGAGCATGCCGCGGCCGGACTGGGTCCGACGGGAGAGCGGTTCATCGAGCCGGTTTCATATTATGAAAGTGATCTGAGTCCGGTGGAGATCGAATTGCGACAATCGGAAGGGTGGATCCGTTATTTGAGCCTGGGGCAGTTGAAGCGCTTGCAGGAGTCCGGGCTTGCGGAGCGGGATCTGGCGGTGCAGACGCGGCACGCGCGCGTGACGGCGCCGATCGTGGGGATGGTGCTGCTGCTGCTGGGACTGCCGTTTTTCCTGGATCGCTCGCCGGCCAGCGTATTGACCGACACGACGAAATGCCTGGTGGTATGCGGCATGTGTTACGCATCGATGTTCGTGGCGCAGAGCGTGCGCACGGCGGAGGCGTCGGCATTGCCTTCCTGGATTCCCATCTTCATCTTTGCCACACTGGCGATGGTGCTGATCGACCGCGTGCGGACGTAACCGACGATCCTGGCAGTTGCTTAACCAATTCTCAGCCCGTGCTCCACAGAGGAATTCAGCACGGCTTGGAGAGTCCTGACGACGCGCGCGGCCCGGTTTTGGTTTGACCGGACGCCTGGGGCGCGTTACATTCTGACGCACACTTCGTGCAGATTCCGTTACTTCTAAACGGAGGCGACATCATGTGGCGGGAGGTAGCGAAGCAGGGGGGAGCTTGGCGCGGGACGACGATCTGCGCGTTGTTGATGTTTTGTGGGGGTATTACGCTTTCGGCGTGGGCCGACCCGATCGGGGCAAACGACGGTGTCATCTACCGCCTGGAGGCGGGCAGCACCTATCAGGAAGGGTGTTTTCCGCCCTGCCTCTGTCCATTGTGGATCGAGCAGGGGCTGCTGGGCACGATGCGCGTGACCTATCAGGGTTTCGATGGCGTGCTTCACCGGTACCACGTGGACGATGTCAACTGGCTGGCCTATCGCCCGGACGGAACGCTGCTGCGGGTTACGGGCCGCGGCGTCTACATGATCGGTTCCCCTGGTCCCATTACGCTCGTGCAGCAACGCATGGAGCTGGATTTGAAGATCAATGACGATCCCGTCGAGCACTACGACAGCGGTTGGGTTCCCGTGGGGGATAGCACACGAATCAACATCGCGGTTTCGATCAACGGTATGTACTGCCTGGATCGGGCGATCCGCATCGACGCGTTGCCCGTGCCGGCGTCTCAGCTCCGGCCCTATCGTCTTGTTCCGGGAAGCACGCTCCAGAGGGGTTGCTTTGACCCGTGCGATTGCCTGCTCGGGCCGGAGCTTCCCGTGGTCGGCTCGTTCGCCTCGGTTCCGCTGCGTATCGCCGACTTTTCCGATCTGCACGCCGTGGTGAACATTCGCTGGCAGGTGCAAATGAGCTCGAGCGCTTCGGAACTTCTGCCCATCCACGGATTCGGGTTCTACGAGCGGATGGTGGGCGATGCGGCACACTTGCAGCGCCTGCAGCTAGAGCTGGAAATTGGGGATGAACCGGTTGCGTCCTTCGACAGCGGACAGATTTGGGGTGGTGAGATTTTTCCCACGATTGATGCGGTCGTCTCCCAGCAGATGCTGGTGTGCTACGACACAGCGATCCATGTGGTCGGAGAGCCGCTGGCGTCGAATGTCTGCGGCGGGATCGGGGGTGTTCCCTGCCCGAACGGCCAGTTCTGCTTCTATCCGATCGGCACGTGCGGGCAGGGGGATATCGAGGGCATGTGTCTCCCGCTGGGCGGTCCAAACTGCAATTGTCTGGCGGTGTACGATCCGGTCTGCGGCTGTGACGGCGTAACCTATAGCAACGAGTGCGAGGCGATTTGCGCGGGCGTTTCCATTGCGCATCCGGGCGAGTGCCGGCGGCCCTGCGGTGGACTGACGCCATTGCCACCTTGCGATGGCGGCGAATTCTGCAAGTTCCCACCGGGTGCCTGCAACGACCCGAGCGTACAGGGATTCTGCACGGAGATTCCGCAGGCGTGCCCGGACGTGTGGATGCCGGTCTGCGGATGCGACGGCGTGACCTACGGCAATGACTGCGAAGCGGACGCCGCAGGCGTTTCGATCGCGCATCCGGGACCGTGCGTTCCAAACTGCGCTGCAACCCGAAGGCTGGCGAATGCGGCGGCCGTTTATCACCCGGGGATTCCGGTCGGCGTGCAGATTGCATTGACGCTTCCGGCTGGTGTCGTAGCGGTGGCACTGGAGGACGCCCCGCCCGCGGGTTGGGTGGTGAGCAACATCAGCAACGGTGGATTCTTCGACGCGGCCAACGGCAAGGTGAAGTGGGGGCCGTTCTTCGCGCCGAGCATTCCGCAGGCGGTTTCCTACATGGCGACGCCGCCGAACGACACGGTGGGTCCGCATTGCTTCACGGGGGCAGTGTCGCTGGATGGAGCGAATCAGGAAATCTGCGGAGAGGCGTGCCTTGGGCCGGCGTGCCCGCTCATGGCGGCCGACGTCCCCCATGAGAACTGCGATTCCTGCAATGCCGGAGTTTGCACGACGTGTACGAACGGCGCTTGCCGGGATTACCGCATCAGCCTGTGTGAGCTGATCGGGTACGCCTGTGCCTGGCTGACCGGTTGTCATGACGATCTCTCGGGCGTGACGCGGGCGGCGTTCATCTGGCGTAGCGGCGAGTGCTACTGCTGGGATGACGCCGAAGAGAACTGGTTCCCGGCGGCCTGCGCCGCGGGGATCGGGGGCTGCTGTGACAACAGCCCGGGGCTGCGGATCGGTGACGGCGGATCGGCGACGATCCGGGTGGGATCGGCGGGCAAGATCCTTGCCGACGGTGAACGAGGCGCGCGGTCGCGACGGGTCCTGGGTCCCTCGGCGCTCGTGAGTGTCAATGTGTTGGCACCGGACAATGCCATGAGCATGGCGCTGGAAATCATCGTGCCGTCAGGCTGGGCCGTGAGCCAGATCAGCGACGAAGGGAAGTGGGATGCAGGCCGTCGCAAGGTGAAGTGGGGCCCCTTCATGGATTCGGCGGACCGGACCGTTTCATTTGTGGTGGAGCCAACAACCAGCCGGCAGATTCCGTGGTCGAACAGGAGCGGGCTGGCGGCGGAGTTCCGCGGCACGGTTTCGTTCGACGGCGCGAATCAGCCGATCAACGCACGATAGACGACTCAACGGGAGCCGCTTCGTTTCCTCTTTGGCAGAGGGGAGATTGTGGTTCGGTGTACGGGCGATCTTGGCGCCGGGGTGAAGCGGCTCCCTCTCCTTTCCTGCGCGATCCCGTTTCTGCTTGCCGCTCTGCCGTACGCCGGAGAAGCGTCGGGGCAGGTGCCAGTGCGCGATCTGTCGGGCTACGTCGGCCCCGGAAGCCAGTTCGCCGTGACCATAGTTGTGAATGCGCCGCCGGGCACCGGTGTGGCCGGTCTGGAGGACGCTCCGCCGGCCGGTTGGACGGTCGGCTCGATCAGCGACGGAGGAACGTGGGATTCGCTCAACCAGAAAGTGAAGTGGGGACCCTACTTCGATGCCTCCATCCCCGTCGAAGTTGGCTTCGACGTGACTGTTCCGCAGCAGATCAGCGGGCCGCAGTGCTTCAGCGGACTGGCATCCTTTGACGGGCAGGATGCGGAGATCGGCGGCGCCGTCTGCCTGAATCAGTCGGTGCCGGCGACCTCGACGATGGGTGTCATCATTATGGCACTGTCGACCATCGCAGCAGCAAGCATAGGTATTGGTCGTCGCTCGGCGGGCCCACGTTCCCGCCGTGCCGCGTCACGAGACACGACGCTGTAAGGGCCATCCTGGCATCGATGAACGCAGGAGCCTTCCGCCATCGGCATCGGTAATCGGTGGCTCGGGCGATGCGACGGTAGCCGCTGAAACCGCCGCGCAGCGGGAGCTCTTCGCCGGGACAGGGTGTCGTGCACGTCCGGGCCGGGCTCCGCCTGACAAAGTCGTCATCTCGTTTGGTCTGCCATTCCCTGGTGTTCGACTTCCCGCCGCGTCGGCCTACACTCCTCCCTGTTGGAGCGGCTTCTTGGCGCGGTCGCTTTGGCCGGATTAACCCTCGAAAGTGGAGAAAATCGCATGAACTCGCGAAGGGAATTTCTGGGTGGACTGACGGCATTGGGCGGGTTGTCGTTGCTCTCGGGCATGGAGGCGCGGGCGCAGGGAGGCGGCGCCGGCGGCGCTGATCTGTTCGACGCACCGAAAGAGTACGAGATTGCACCGTTGCCTTACGCCTACGATGCGCTCGAGCCTTACATCGACGAACAGACGATGCGCATCCACCACGACATCCATTACGCCGGGTATGCCCGGGGCCTGAACGCAGCCCTGACCAAGCTGGCCGAGGCCCGTGACAGCGGTGACTTCGGGAACATACAGCAACTCTCCCGCCTGTTGGCTTTTCACGGGGGCGGATTCTTCAACCACGGCGTCTTCTGGACCAACATGGCCCCGTCCGACAAGGGCGGCGGCGGACAGCCCTCCGGCGCGATCTCCTCGCAGATCAAGAAGGACTTCGGCGGCTTCGACAAGTTCCAGGCGCATTTCACGGCGGCGGCCGGTTCCGTGGAAGGCAACGGTTGGGGTGTACTGGCCTACCACTATGCGCTTCGCCGCCTCGTCGTGCTCACCATGATGAATCAACAGGACCTCATGCCCGCGGGCACGATCCCGCTGCTGATGTGCGACGTGTGGGAGCACGCTTACTACCTGAAGTATCAGAATCGCCGGGCCGACTACATCAAGGCCTGGTGGAACGTAGTGAACTGGACCGATGTTGAAGCGCGATTTCAGGCCCTGAGCTAGGCGGCCCATCCGTCGCTCTTGCCGGCCTGCCGAATCGCGGGTTGCCTTCCCTGCCCTCCGTTCTGAACGAGCGTTCCGCCCGGGCGAGCGGTCGTTGCGGGTGCGCCGCCGAAATCCTATACTCCCGGCTTTCGTTGAACCGGAAGCAGATGAAACGCGGAGCGAGGCTGGGAAACCTGGGGAGCGCTCGGCGGCCAACCAACGGGGGGAGGGCGAATACGTGACGAAAATCAAGGCAACGAACATCACCTGGCACGAAGGGCACGTCAGTCGCGAGGAACGCGAGAAGCTGCTCAAGCAAAAGGGCGTGCTGCTGTGGTTCACGGGGCTGAGCGGATCGGGTAAGAGCACCATTGCGTATACGCTGGAACACGCCCTCGTGCAGCGAGGTCACCTCTGCTACGTGCTCGACGGGGACAACATCCGCCACGGGTTGAATAAGAACCTGGGCTTCAGCGCCGAGGACCGCGCCGAGAACATCCGCCGCATCGGCGAAGTGGGCAAGCTCTTCGTCGACGCGGGAATCATTACCATGACCTCATTCATCAGCCCGTACCGGGCCGACCGCGACACTGCCCGGGCGACGATCGGTGAGGGCAATTTCTACGAGGTCCATTGCGCTACGCCGATCGAGGTCTGCGAGCAGCGCGATCCCAAGGGGCTGTACAAGAAGGCTCGCGCGGGGGAGATCAAGGGCTTCACCGGCGTGGATGATCCCTACGAGCCTCCGCTCAAGCCGGAGCTGACGCTCGATGCCGCCGCGTGTTCACCCCAGGAGGCTGCTGTGAAGCTCGTGGAGCTGCTCGAGAAGTCCGGGAAGATTCCCGCCCTTACGGCATAGGGACGCGTGGTGGGCCTTCTGTCCGGGCCCCGCGCGACTTGGGACCCGCCCGAATTCCGGGGAAGCTCGATCGAACGGCGCATGTCACGCAGGGCCGATGATCCATGAGCGGATCGGATCGACAGCGTTTCTTGATCGTCGGCGGAGGTCTGGCGGGGGCGCTCACCGCGGTGTACCTCGGGCGTGCGGGGCATTCGGTCGACGTCTATGAGCTGCGCGATGACCCCCGCGAGAGCGCACTCGGCGGCGGGCGGTCGATCAATCTGGCCATCTCTCACCGCGGACTCGCGGCACTGGAAAAAGTCGGTCTTGCCGGGGAAATTCTCGATATCGCCGTGCCCATGCGCGGGCGCATGATCCACGCCCGGTCGGGCGAGCTCACCTACCAGCCCTATGGCACGGAAGAAACGCATGTCATTCACTCCGTATCACGGGGGGCGCTGAACGTTGCCCTGCTGGCGGCGGCCGGGCGACAGAACGGCGTCACCCTGCACTTCGATCAGAAGTGCACCGGTGTGGATGGCGACCACGGCACGGCCACCTTTCAGCACGCGCCTTCGGGCGAGGAGACGACGGTTGCCGATCGTGTGATCGTCAGTGCGGATGGAGCATTCTCGGCCGTACGCCGCTCGATGCAGAAGCTGGACCGCTTCGACTTCAGCCAGAGCTATCTGACTCACGGCTACAAGGAGTTGACCATTCCTCCCGGACCGGGCGGATCTCACCTGATGGAGAAGAACGCCCTGCACATCTGGCCGCGGAAGTCATTCATGATGATCGCCCTGCCCAACCACGACGGCTCGTTCACCTGCACCCTCTTCTGGCCGTTCGAGGGCGAGAGCAGCTTCGCGTCGATCCGCAACGAGGATGATCTGCGCCGGTTTTTCGACCGCGAATTTCCCGACACCGTGCCGCTCATGCCCACGCTCGCGGAGGACTACTTTCACAACCCCACGAGTTCGCTGGTGACGGTACGCTGCGGTCCCTGGCACGTGGAAGACCGCGTTGTGCTGCTGGGCGACGCGGCTCACGCCGTCGTGCCGTTTTACGGGCAGGGAGCCAACGCCGCCTTCGAGGATGTGATCGTTTTGGACGATTGCATCACACGCTTCAAGCCCGATCTTCGCCGCGCCTTCGAGACCTTCTACCGGCTGCGCAAGGTGCACGCCGATACACTGGCCGATCTGGCCATCGAAAACTTCGTCGAGATGCGCGACAAGACCGGGTCGCACTGGTTCCTGCTGAAGAAGAAGGCCGAGAAGGCGCTTCACAGGCTTCTGCCGGGATGGTACGTTCCCCTGTACAACATGGTTTCGCACTCCCGGATTCCCTATGCGGAGGCCGTTCTTCGGGCGCAGCAGCAGAATCGTACGATCGGAATTGTCGCGGGTGCAGTCTTGCTGCTCCTCGTGTCGATATTGCTTGGCATCTGGTGATCGCGGGCGCCGCCTGCACGTTCTCCTGTGAGGCCCGGCCATGTCCCTGAACTATCGCACCTATCTCGAGCTCGACCAGCTCCTCAATCTTCAACACGCCCGTTCCGAGCCGCCCGAGCACGACGAGCAGCTCTTCATCATCATCCACCAGACGTACGAACTCTGGTTCAAGCTGCTCCTGCACGAGTTCGAGAAGGTGAATCGTGATTTTTCCGGCGGCGATCTCTACGCTGCCATCCATACTTTCCAGCGCTGCCGCACGGTGATGAAAACGCTCGTGCAGCAGGTGGATGTGCTGGAGACGATGACGCCGATGTCCTTCACGAGCTTCCGCAACCGGCTGGACACGGCCTCGGGCTTCCAGTCCGCCCAGTTCCGCGAACTGGAGTTCCTGCTCGGCTACAAGCGGGCGGACATGCTCAAGTATTTCGATGCGGATAATCCGCAGTATGCGGCCATGGTCCGTCGCCTGCAGGAACGCAGCGTGGCGGACCATTTCTATGACTTTCTTGAGCAGCAGGGCGTAACGATTCCCCCGCGGCTTCGCGAGAAAGAGGCCACGTGGGAGACGATGTCCGACGCCGACGTGCAGGAGTCCGTGCTGGGCCTGTACAAGACGCGCCCCGATCTGGCGATCCTCTTCGAGCTGATGACCGATTTCGACGAAGGGTTCCAGGAATGGCGCTACCGGCACGTCAAGCTGGTGGAGCGGACCATCGGCCGCAAGCGCGGCACGGGCGGCTCGCTGGGCGTGGAGTTCCTCAAGCAATCCCTCTTTCAGCCGGTCTTCCCCGATCTTTGGGCAATACGGCATCGGCTGTAGCGCCGGCGTGGAACCTTCCTGGTAGCGCGGGCTGTTCCCGCCACCCCACCTGTAATTGTCTGCAATGCGCAGTTCGCCATTCCGGCGAACGCCGGAATCCAGAATTGAAGGCATGCGGTTCGCGTGATATTGCCGTCGTGACCGATGCCGCGCGGCGTGATCGACCGTATGAACTTGTCCGGTTTGACTTGCCGCTCAGCAACGGACATTTGGACACCGCTACCATGAACGCAATACAACGCCGATGAAGGGCGTATTTCCATAAGCACTATAAACGGAGCCCGTTTATGAGCCGTCTTGCGGTGATGCGGAGATGGTGTTTCGTTTTGGTGGGAATCATGTCCGGCGGTCTGCTGGTGGGATGCGACGAGCTTGAAGGATTACCTTGCGGGGGACTCACCGGCGCGGCCTGCCTGCCCGGCATGTACTGCCGCTACGACGACGGACAGTGCGGCGCGGCCGACCAGACCGGCGCGTGCGAGATCATTCCCGACGTCTGCACGGAGGAGTTCGCCCCGGTCTGCGGCTGCGACGACCAGACCTATGCCAACACCTGCTTCGCCGCGGCGGCCGGCGTGAGCGTCGTCCGCGACGGGGAATGCGAAGAGGACCTCGACGCCCGCATCTGCGGCGGCCTTCAGGGAGTGGCCTGCGAGGAAGGTGAATACTGCCACTACGAAGTGGATGCCTTATGCGGCGCGGCCGACCAGACCGGCGCGTGCGAGGTCATTCCCGACGTCTGCACGGAGGAGTTCGCCCCGGTCTGCGGCTGCGACGACCGGACCTATGCCAACGCCTGCTTCGCCGCGGCGGCCGGCGTGAGCGTGCAGTCAGAAGGCGAATGCCCGTAGAGTCGCGGTGCGAGAATCGCACTGCGGGTCTCGCGCGCCCGGAAACGTTGGTCACGCGGTTCGCGTGCCCTACGAGTTTGAATTCAGCCATCAATCCAAAAAAGGAGGAAATGCCTCTCTTGATAGACCGCGGGCTGCACCACCCAACTCAACCCCGGCCGGTGCAGCCCGCGTATTCTTGCACAGTGATGTCGTACAAGCCAGGCTTACGCCGGCACCCACGCCAGATCCAGAATCGTATGCGTCGGTTTGCTCGTGTTGAACACGGCCTTGATGGGCATGCCGATCTTGGGCTCGCCTTCCTTGAGCCAGCTCATCAGCTTGGTGCAGACGCCCTCAATCTCCACGCTGATCAGCGGCGTGCCCGCGGGAAGCTTGAATAGCTCGCCGGGGTATTTCACGATGCTCCAGGTGAAGATCTTCCCCTTCTGCGGGGCTTCGACCCATTCCATGTCGTGCCAGCAGTCCGGGCACTCGCAGCGCGGCGGCAGCCAGAGACGATTCTCCGCACACTTCTTGTTCGCGCAGCGCGTGGCCAGCAGCTTGCTCTGGGCCAGCCCGTCAAAGAACTTTCCCCATCCCCCGTAGCTGTGAAAGTGCGACCACGTCTTGGGGTTCCGCACCACCAGCGGTTCCTTCTCCATCACTTCGAGTGCTGTCGTCGGCCAGTTCATATCATTGATCCTTTCGGATTTGAATTTCGCAATTGCAGTCGCGGAACACGGAGCCCTCTTTCATTCAGCATTCCAGATTCCGCATTCCCGATTCTTCCTATTGCCTCTTCTCTTCCCTTCGTGGCTGCGTCGCTTCGTGGCTACGGTTTCTCCAATATCGCGCACGTCACGTGGCTTCCCGTGCCCGCGTGGGAGATCGCGCAGCCGCGCTTGGCGTTCTTGACCTGCAAGCTGCGGAAGTCCTTGGGCTTGGTCTTGCCATAGCGCGTCCAGCGCTCCGGCTCGGCGTGGAACTTGTCCCACTTGCCCTGTAGCTGCCACAGCAGTTCGACGATCTGGAATATGCCGGTCGCGCCGACGGAGTGCATCGTGCCGATTAGGCCGCCGGAGAGATTCGTCGGCAGCTTGCCCTCGAAGTAGGCGTCGCCGGATTCGATGAACTCCCGGCCGCGACCATAGGGCCGGAGCCCGATGTCCTCGTACGTCTGTACGTCGCTGATGGTGAACGCGTCGTGCGTCTCGAGGACGTCGAAATCCTCGACCGGATCCTTGATGCCCGCCATGTTGTAGGCCAGGTACGCCGCCATGCGCGAGGCGAGGAACGAGCTGAAGCCCGGCCAGTCCTGCCGCTTGTGCGTGAAATATTCCTTGTACGTCGCTTCCGTTTCGTTGGGCAGCAAAAGGATGGGCATGTGCCGCCGGTCGGCGGTGCGCAGCGTGTGCGATCCTCCACAGATCGCCGTGAGCTGCATGGGATTGTCGGAGAGTTCGTACGCCGTCTTCTCGTCGCAGAGAAGCAGCACGGCCGCGCCCACGCTCATCACGCAGCACTCGAGGAAGGACAACGGATGGGAAACGATGTCGTTCTCGAGAATGTCCTTGACCGTGTACTTGCCGGGATTCTGCGAGTACGGCGAGTAGTAGGCGTACTCGTGATTCTTGCAGGCGATCTTGGCCAGCGTCTCCCGCGGGACATTGTTCTCGTATTGGTAGCGCTGGGCCATGAGGGCATAGTAGGCCGCATACATCCAGCCCAGTTCGCTTTCGAAATCCTTGCAGGCCGCGCTGGCGATGTAGGAGTTGCCCACCTTGGTGGACACCTCGTCCATGCGCTCCCAGCCGACGACGGGCACGCAATCGGCGTACCCCGAAGCCACCGCCTGAGCCGCGGCGAGGACGGCCGATCCGCCCGTCGCGCCGCCCGTCTTGACCTCGATATTGCCCAGCGGGTCGAATCCGAGGTAGTCGTGGATCTTCGCCGCCGCCAGGAGCTGATCGCCAAAGTGGTCGGCAAACTGGGAATAGACCACCCAGTTTACGCGACGGCGAATGTACTCCGGATCGACCTTCAGGTCGTTCTCCTCGACGGCCATGCGCAGCGCCTCGGTGCAGAGCTGCGAGGTGTTTTTCTCGGGGTAGCGCTTGCGGTAGTCCGTCAGTCCGCCGGCGACGATGTACACCGGCTTTTCGAACTTGGGGATACGCAGATTGCCGGGTCCGAATCGAATCATGGGCTCTTCCTCGGAATGGGTACTGGTGGGATCCTCTTTGCCGACCAAAACGACAAGGCGGCGCCGTCGCGGGCGCTCGCGAACGGCGTATCGCCGGAATTCACGACAATGAGACGGGGCACAGCAAACAGAAAGGCCGCGCACGACCGGCCGCGCCCGGACAAAGATCGACCGGCATATTGCGTGCCGCGCCGCCAGCGAGGGTCAGGGCTGAACAGCCGCGTTAAAATAGGAAGACCGGGCCATGGTGGTGACCACGGCGGACCGGTTCGCTAAGATCGTGACGTTGGAATCAGAAACCGGCCGGGTCGCCGCCCTTGAATACCGCCCATGGATACGCTGCAAACCAAGATCAACACCGCCGATCCCACATTTCGGGAGAATCGGGCCCACCTTCAGGCCCAAGCGGCCCTGCTTGGCGAGCGGCTCGCCAGAATCAAGGAGGGTGGCGGGGAGGCGGCCCGGCAGAAGCACACCTCCCGAGGAAAGCTCTTTGTTCGCGACCGGATCGCCCGGCTGATCGACCCCGATAGCCCCTTTCTGGAATTCAGCGCTCTGGCGGCGTGGGAGTTGTACGACAACGGCGCCCCGGCGGCGGGCATCGTGACCGGAATCGGCCGGGTTGTGGGACGCGAGTGCCTTATCGTGGCCAACGACGCCACGGTAAAGGGCGGTTCATACTACCCGCTGACGGTCAAGAAGCACCTCCGCGCCCAGGAGATCGCCCAGGAGAACCGTCTGCCGTGCATCTACCTCGTCGATTCCGGCGGGGCGTTTCTACCCATGCAGGATGAAGTCTTCCCGGATCGCGAGCATTTCGGGCGGATCTTCTACAACCAGGCGCGAATGTCGGCGATGCGGATTCCGCAAATCGCCGTCGTGATGGGCTCGTGCACGGCCGGCGGGGCGTACGTGCCGGCGATGAGTGACGAGACGGTTATCGTGCGCCAGCAGGGAACGATCTTTCTCGGTGGGCCGCCGCTGGTGAAAGCTGCCACCGGCGAGGAGGTCACGGCCGAGGAGTTGGGCGGAGCCGACGTTCACTGCCGCGAGTCGGGCGTAGCCGACCACTACGCGGTCAACGACGAGGACGCCCTGGCCATCACGCGTCACATTGTCGAGCACCTCGGCCACCAGTCGAAGACAGAACTCCATGCGCGATCGGTCGAGGAGCCACACTACGACCCGTCGGAAATCTACGGCATCGTGCAGAAGGACAGCCGCAAGCCCTACGACGTGCGCGAGATCATCGCCCGCATTGTCGACGGCAGCCGCTTTCACGAGTTCAAAGCGCTGTACGGCACGACCCTGGTCACCGGCTTCGCCCACATCTGGGGGTATCCCGTAGGCATCGTGGCCAACAACGGCGTACTCTTTTCGGAGAGCGCGCTGAAGGCGGCGCACTTCGTGGAAATGTGCAGTCAGCGCGGCATTCCGCTGGTGTTCCTCCAGAACATCACGGGGTTCATGGTGGGCAAGCAGTTCGAGCGCGGGGGCATCGCCAAAGACGGGGCGAAGATGGTGGCGGCGGTGGCCAACGCGGCCGTGCCCAAGTTCACGGTGATCATCGGCGGGTCGTACGGCGCGGGGAATTACGGCATGTGCGGGCGGGCGTACCAGCCGCGCTTCCTGTGGATGTGGCCCAACGCCCGCATCTCCGTCATGGGCGGAGAGCAGGCGGCGAGCGTGCTATTGACGGTGAAGCGCGACCAGCTCGCGGCGTCCGGTGCCAAGGCGATGACACCCGAGCAGGAGGAGGAATTCAAGCGGCCGACGCTGGAGAAATACGAGCGGGAGAGCAGCGCCTACTACAGCACGGCCCGCCTCTGGGACGACGGCATCATCGATCCGGCGGATACGCGCATGGTCCTGGCCCTGTCGATTGCGGCGTCGCTGAATGCCCCGATGCCGGAACGAGAGCATGGGGTGTTTAGGATGTAGGTTGTATGGCGGGCTGCGCCCGCCATACAGTGCGATCATGATTCCACTTATCGAAGACAATCGTGACGTCATCCTGGCCCTGTGCCACAAGCATCATGTGGCGCGGCTCGACGTCTTTGGCTCGGCCGTCTCAGGGAAGTTTGATCCAGCGCGAAGCGACCTGGACGTTCTAGTGGAATTTGAGTCGTTGGAACCGGGCCAGCTTGCTGATGCGTACTTCGGATTGCTGCACGACTTGGAAGACTTGTTTGACAGGCGCGTTGACCTGGTGTCCCCGAAGGCTATCCGCAATCCCTACTTTCAGCGGGATATTCAGCAGACTCGCGAGGCCGTTTATGCTGCTTGAAGAAGTGCTAGCCGCACATAAGTCTGAGATTCTCCGCATCGCCGCAAATCACGGCGCTCGCAACGTCCGCGTCTTCGGTTCGGTCGCGCGGGGTGAAGCCGATGCCGACAGTGATATTGATTTCCTGGTGGACATGGAGCCGGGGCGGAGCCTCTTCGACCTCGGCGACCTGAAACTGGACCTGGAGGAATTGCTGGGCTGCAGAGTGGACGTGGTGACGGAATCGTCGCTCTATTGGCTGCTGCGTCGTCGGATTCTACGGGAGAGTATCCCGCTATGAGCAAAGACCCCCGAGTGTTTCTTGCGCATATCCTTGAACGGACCGAGCGAATCCTGCAGTACACCGCATCGGGACAGGGGGACTTTCTCGCCGACCAGAAAACGCAGGATGCGGTCATTCGCAACCTGGAAGTCATCGGCGAGGCTGCAAAACGAATTCCAGACACCTATCGCACGCAGCACGCGGAAATACCATGGCGCAGTTTGGCGGCCCTGCGCGATGTTCTTATCCACCAGTACGAGGGCGTGAGTCTGCCTGAGGTGTGGCAAGTTGTGGCGGTTCACCTCCCGCGCTTGCGAAAAGCCATCGTAGCCATTCTGCCGCCGCTGGATCAACTTGAACGTGAAATTAGCGGCGAGGACGACGATTCTTCGAATGAATGAGACCGGTATGAGCACATACGTCAATTCGCAAACGCGGCAGGCTAAGACGACGATCACCCTCTCCCGTCCCGACCTCCATAATGCTTTCAACGAGGTTGTCATTGACGAGGTGACCGAGGCGTTTCACAAGGCTGGCGAAGATGACACCGTCCGTGTTGTGGTCCTCGCGGCTGAGGGCAAGTCCTTTTGCGCCGGGGCGGACGTGAACTGGATGAAACGCATGGTCGATTACTCCGTCGACGAGAACCTCGCCGACGCCGCGGGCATGGCCAACATGCTGCGGACCATCCGCGATTGCCCCAAGCCGGTCATCGCCCGCGTGCACGGGGCGGCCATCGGCGGAGGCGTGGGGCTGGTCACCGCATGTGACATGGCCGTGGCACTGGAGTCGGCCGTCTTCGCCCTCACCGAGGTCAAGCTGGGTATCGTCCCGGCGGTCATTTCCCCCTTCGTGATCGAGAAGATCGGCCCGGGTCACGCTCGGCGCTACGCCCTCACTTCAGAGCGCTTCAGCGCCGCCGAGGCCAAGCGCATCGGGCTCATCAGCGAAGTCGTGGGCACGGAGCAGGAGCTCGACCAGTGGATCTCCGACGTGACGAAAGCCCTCGCCGCCAACGGCCCGAAGGCCCTCGCGGCGTGCAAGAAGATTCTCACCGAAGTCGCGGGCGTATCGTGGGACCAGGTGCAGTCGCGGACGGTGCAGCGCATCGCCGACATCCGCGTCTCGTCCGAGGGGCAGGAAGGGCTGAAGGCGTTCCTCGAAAAGCGGAAGCCGAACTGGGCGGGCGAGTAGCAGTAGCCACGAAGCGGCGGAGCGACGAAGGGAAGGCATTAGGCAGTGGGCAACAGGCAATAGGAAGAAGTAGAAAATGTGCGTACTCATTGAACTGTGTTCTGGCTGAAGCCCGCTGCTCGAGAGAGATATGTTTAAGAAAGTCCTCATCGCCAATCGCGGGGAAATCGCCGCCCGCATTGCGTCCACGCTCCAGCAGATGGGCGTAACCGCGATGGCCGTCTGCTCCGAGCCGGACCGCGCCGCCGTGCATGTTCGCGCGGCCGACGAAGCCTATCCGCTTGAAGGCAAGACCTCGGCCGAGTCCTACCTTCGCGGCGAGAGGATCATTGATATCGCCCGCCGCCACGGCGCCGATGCCATCCACCCCGGCTACGGCTTCCTCTCCGAGAACGCGGAATTTGCCCAGGCGGTGGCTAACGCCGGCCTCGTTTTCATTGGTCCGAGCCCCAAGGTCATCGGCTCGATGGGCGACAAGCTCGTGGCCAAGGAGACGTTCACGAAGGCAGGTGTTCCTGTCGTGCCGGGCTGGTCGGGCGACCTCGCTACCGCGCGGCAAGAGCTGCCCCAACGAGCTTCGCAGATCGGCTACCCCGTATTGATCAAGGCCGCTGCGGGCGGCGGTGGCAAGGGCATGCGCGTCGTCGAGCGAGAGGACGACCTTTCCAGTGCCATCGAAGCGGCACAGCGCGAAGCGGTAGCGGCGTTCGGTGACGGCCGGGTCTTTCTGGAGAAATACATCGTCCGCCCGCGCCACGTGGAGATTCAGATTTTCGGCGACACGCACGGCAACGTTGTGCACCTCTTCGAGCGGGAGTGCTCTATTCAGCGCCGGCACCAGAAGATCATCGAGGAGTCGCCCTCGCCCGGACTCACGCCGGAGCTGCGTCAGCGCATGGGCGAGGCTGCCGTCGCCGCGGCGAAAGCCATCGGCTACACGAACGCCGGTACGGTCGAGTTCGTCGTCGACGCCGCGGGCAACTTCTACTTCCTCGAAGTCAACACGCGCCTGCAGGTCGAGCATCCCGTCACGGAGATGGTCGTGCAGCATGATCTGGTGCGGGCGCAGGTGCTTGTTGCCGCCGGGGAGCCGCTTCCCTTTGAACAAGAATCGCTGCGACAAACCGGTCACGCCATCGAATGTCGCATTTGTGCCGAGGACGCCTCGCGCGGATTCCTTCCGTCGATCGGCAAGATTGAGCAATACGTGCCGCCGAGCGGGCCATTCGTCCGCGTCGACAGCGGTGTGATGCAGGGCTCAGAGATCACCGTCCATTACGACCCCATGCTGGCCAAGCTTATTGTCTGGGGCCGCACGCGCGACGAAGCCCTCGACCGCATGGCCTGGTCCCTGGACCGCTTTGTCATCCTCGGCCCGACGACCAACGTCGAGTACCTGCGAGCGCTGGTCGGCCATCCGGAAATCCGCGCCGGACGCATGCACACGCAGTTCCTCCAGGAGCAGTCGATCCCGCTCCCGGACGCGGCCGACACGCCCGACGAGGCGTTGATCGTCGCCGCCCTGGCCGCTCGGCGTATGACCAGCGGGCAGCGTGCCGCCGCGGACGCCGCTCGACAACGTCCCCCAAGACATCCCAGCCCGTGGGAATCTGCCCAGCGGCTTCAGCCGTGATACGTCGCTCGGATCCCCGCAAAGCCCTGGACCGCCACAATACCGGCCTCGCTTTCCTTCGAGCCCTCCCGGCGGTTACACTGTTTTCGAGACCGCATCCGGCGAGCGAGGGGAACTATTCCGCATGATTGTCGATTGTTACACGCACGCATGGGAGTCGTTGGATGAGCTCGGACGGGCCGCGCCGCCCCGCAACGGTTCGCGCGGCTCGTCGTGGCATCGCGCCGCGTGGGACGGCGCCGGATTCCAGCGGCATCTCTCCGCGTCGCAACCCGCAAGCGTTACCGTCCTCGTGGGCTTCAAGAGCCGATTCCTCGACGCGGACATCACCAACGACAAGCTCGCCGCCTACATCGCCGCACACCGCGAGCGCATCGTCGGATTCGCGGGCATCGATCCCAGCGACTCCACGGCCGCCGTCGAGGAGATGATCCGCGCCAAGGAAGAGCTTGGCATGGTCGGCGTCGCCATCGCCCCGGCCGCGCAGGACTTCCACCCCACCAACAGCCGCGCCATGCTCGTCTACGCCGAAGCGGCAAAGCTGGGCATGCCCGTGCTGTTTCACACCGGCGTTCATCCCCGCGCCGCAGCCAAGCTGGAATACGCCCAGCCGGTCCTGCTCGATGAGGTCGCCCGCGAGCTGCCCAACCTCCGTATCGTCATCGCTCACCTCGGGTTTCCGTGGGTGCAGGAGACGATCATGCTCCTGGCCAAGCACGAGCACGTTTTCGCCGAGACAAGCTGGATCCTTCACCAGCCCTGGCCGGCCTACAACACGCTGCTCAGTGCATACCAGTTCGGTGTGATGGACAAGCTGCTCTTCGGCAGCGGCTTTCCTTACGCCACGGCCGCACAGTGCCTGGAGGAACTCTACGGCGTGAACCAGCTCTGTGCCGGAACGAACCTTCCCACCGTCCCCCGCGAGCATCTTCGCGGCATCGTGGAGCGCGACGCACTTTCGCTGCTGGGGATCCCCCACGCGGTTCCGGCTCTGGCAGCGAAGTCTGCGAGCCGGGACACGGACGATGGGGATGAGCTCTGACGGAGCGGACGACGGATCGGGCAAGACTTGGTGTCGGTGACGTTTAGAGGCAGGGAGCCGCAGGCTTTCAGCCTGCGCGGCTGTCCCCCATCGATTCGGCCTTGGATAAGATTACGGCCGGTGCAATTCGTCGTTTGCCGGTCCTGCGATCAATTCTGCGAACGGCCATGTCCGAACAGAACAAATCCATCATCCGACGCTACTACGAAGAAGTCGTCAGTACGGGAAACGTCGAGGCCGTGGAGGCCTATATCGCCCCGGAATACACGGAAGTGTACGAAGGAAAGCGTTACCCGCTGGGCATTGAGGGCGCGAAAGAGCACATCCTCGGCGTCCGCCGTACCTACCGCGACCTCCGCCTGACCGTCGAACGGCAGATCGCCGAGGGTGAATGGGTGGCGAGCTGCATCATCGCCCGCGGCATTCACAAAGGCGAGTGGATGGGAATCGCCCCCACGGGCAAGCCCGTGGCCTTCACCGGCGTGAACATCGACCGCGTGGTCGACGGCCGGATCGTCGAGCACGGCGGCGCCGTCAACCTCCTCGGTCCGCTGCTGGAGATTGGGGCGGTTCGGGTGGTCGGTGCGGAAGAACCAAACGATTGAGCGGCGGAGCGGTGCGGGCACGCGCACATCGATGCAATGCGACGTAAACTATCGCCCCATCTGTGCGTAATCGCGCAGATCGACCGCGCCGTTTGAATCCATGTCAAACACGCATAGGCATGTCTCCGTCGGAAGACCACCGCTTCCGTCGAGGCAACCGATGAACGCGGATAGGTCGCCGAGGTCCGTCCTTCCGTCTGCGTTGAAATCGCCGTGCGGCTGCGTGTGCGGCGTCTCATAGGCACCCAGATCGACGCGGCAGCCGCTAAGACGTGGCGAGCCGTCCAGATCCGTCGAGTCCGGAGAGACTAGCGCACTGGGATCGCCGACATTGATGGCGGGAGAAGTCATGTACAGGTGGAAATCATCATCCGGCGTTGCCGGTATGTTGTCAGGCCCGCTGGGCGAAACGAAAAGCGGGTCGGCGTCGAGCATTCCGACGCCCGGAAGGTACGGGGCATTCCAGTCTTGCACGATGCAAGAGCTGGCGTGGATGTATGAGCGATTATTCGCCGCAATCTGTACCGCTGGGCGGGGATTGGAAACGGCCGTGTTGGCCCAGAGGATTGTATTTGTCAGATATAACGGACTAACCGACGCAGCGTTCCAGAAATTGATGCCTCCACCCTCATTGTTGTCGGTGTCATTTCGTGCAAATGTGCAACGATCCACGTAAACCGGCCCTTCGGGGTCTATCGTGAGGCCTCCAGCATAGTCGGAGTTACTCCTGTTGTCGTGAACAATTGAGTCGGAGAGCGAAAGAAACGTTCCCCAGTAGCGAATCCCGCCACCATCGTTGCGGGCAACGTCTGTCCTCGTAATCGTGGCGGGGGAGCGATACAGATTCAGGCCCAAGAACTCATTGTCCGCCAGGGCGGCACCTTCGATGTCGACAGTGGACCATAAGGCAAATACAGCGGCCCCTGCACCCTCGTTCCGAGAAACCGTGGATTCTCGAAGGATCAGGCTCCCGTCGGACAAATCGAGAACAGAGAGAACGGTCTGATTCTGCTGCATATCCGCGCCAGTGAGGTCTATTGACGAGTAGAGCCCCGATATCGCGGCGCCTTGTGCGCCTCGATTGCCTGTCCACGTGGATCGGACGGCCACCAGATCAGCGACATTCAAGTACACGCCACCGCCGCCACCCCAAGCGTAATTTTCTCGAAATGCACAGTCGGTGAGAACCAACTTGCCCCCACTGACGAACGCTCCCCCGCCGAATAAGTAAAGATAGCCAGGGCCATCATCGGCGCGTCCTGCCACGACGCTAAGACCGTCGAGGGTTGCCGGTTGTGGCAAGTGATCAGCAGATAGAACGTGCCTGCTGTTGTCGCAGCGATTACCTAACAGGTTGCAGCAGTACTGATGGGCCAAGTCGGCGCACTTCAGGTCCCATTGGGCCTGGTCTTTACCGCTTGCGCAACAATCGGACTGCAGAGCGCAGACCGCGCTTTGGCACGCAACGTCGTCGCAGCCCGGCGTCGCATGTTCGTAGAGGCAATCTGAACCCGAGACCTCGGTATCGTTATAAAGGAAGTCGCCGCTCAGAACTGTCGGATTCTCCACGATGTCCCGTGCATCCGGGTCGGGACTACCGCAGCCGGAATAGCCTCCACGAATTGTAACGCCGCCCACGAGCTGAATCGTAGCGTCTCGCGGGTCGGCCAGGCCTGACGGATCAGGCGGTTAGGTTCCGTCCGCAACCCGGATTTCGCTGACCAGCCTCCCTGACGCGGCCGCGGCAGCAACCGCCTCGGATAGCGTCAGGTACGCCTTGCACCACGACGAGCCGTCGTGAACAACCCCGGCCGCATTCTCATCGACATAGATTCTCCCCTGTCCGCGAGCAGGATCGCTATCGAGGGCTACCATCGCCAACATCAAGATGCGTAGGGTACGGCGGATGGGCGGGACGTTTATGAGGCGATACCCCGAAGAATGGCGGCACCGATTATAGCCAACCGCCCCACGTCGCGTTCCTTGCGGGCTTCGCGCCATCCGTGATACGCTTTTCAGCACTGGCGTGGGCGGGCGCGGCGATTATCGGCCCGGGAGCCTAAACCGCCCCGCGCCGAGGTGCCGATATTCACCCGGTGGTCCGACTCCGCGCGGCGCGGAAGTGTTTGCCCTGTAAGTCCTTAGAAATAGGTCCCTCATGATCCGGCAACCCCTTCCCTCCGATACGCGCCGATACGCGCCTACTGCAATCGCACCGCGACGCGGCCGCTCCGCAGCCTCTGCGGTTGCCTGTTGCCTGTTGCCCGTTGCCTCGCTTCTGGCCGGTTGCAACTCCATCCGCAACGGCTGGCTCGATCCCACCATCGTCGGCAGCTTCGAACGCTCCACCACGACGGAGATCCGCCACTCGCTCACGCTCGAGGACGCAGCCCAGGCCGTACCCGGCTCGGAGTACCCCTCGCCGCAGGATCTCGAGGTTCATGCCATCGAGTACGCCATCTCCGGCGGCGACCTGCTCTACATCGAGATCGACGAACTCCGCGATCGCCTGACGCCCTACCGTGAGCCGCAGATCAGTGTCTCCGCGACGGGCATAATCAACCTGCCCGTTCTCGGGCGGATCCAGGCGGCCGGTCTCACCGTCACCGAGCTGGAGGACGAGATCAGCCGGCTGCTCGTGGAGAAGAACATCCTTGTAGAACCCGATGTGATTGTTCGCGCCGTCTATCTCCAGGAATCGACGTATTCCATCTTCGGCGTAGGGGTCAGCGCTGCGAACGACGCCCCGCTGCGCGCGGGCACGTTCCCGATACTGCGGCCGGACCTCCGCCTGCTCGACGCCATCAACCAGGTCGGCGGTCTCAACGAGTTCGTCACCGATGTGTATGTCTTTCGCCACGACAACGAATGGAGCCGCGAAGCGACGCACGAGAACGGCGAGCAAGAGACCGCACCGGATCCGGAATTCGGCGTGTCGCCCGGCGATCAAGAAGAGTCTTACGAAACGCCACCGGATGCTGAAACGGCGGATAAGACGATCCAGCCTCCGCATGACGAACGGTCCGACCTGATCGATCTTGTGGAAGGTGCCGAAGAAGCTCCGCCCGAGCCGGAAGAACCTGAACCAAACGATGATCTTCTCCGGGCCGTCGACGAGGACGCCGCCGATCCCTTCCTGTACGTGGACGGTGAGTGGATCGCCAATCCCGAATACGAGGGCCCGGTTCCGGGCGCGGCGCCGCTTACCGAGGACCGCGGCACGTTCGATCTTTCCACTTCGAGCGCCAAGTGGGCGCGCATCGCGGGCGAGTCCGCCCAGCGCATTCTGCGCATCCCGGCCGAGGCGCTGCGCACCGGCGAGCCTTCCGCGAACATCTACGTCCGCGCCGGCGACGTGATCCGCATCGTCAGCGGTGAAATCGGGGTCTATTATGTGATGGGCCAGGTGAACCGCGTGGGTCCGTTCGCCTTCAACGCCGAGCAGATCACGCTGAAGGCCGCCATCGCCGCCGCCGGCGGATTATCTCCGTTGGCTTGGCCCGATCGCTGCACGGTCTATCGCCGCATCGGCCAGCGCGAGCAGATGATCCAGGTCAACCTCGACCGCATCTTCGCCGGAAAGGACCCGGATTTCGTGATCCGCCGGGGGGACATCATCAACGTCGGCACGCACCCGTTCGCCCCGTTCCTCCAGCGGATCCGGGCGCTCACGCTGCCGAGCATTACCTCCAACGTCGGCTACAGCTTCACTTACAGCCGCAACTTCGCCGACATCGACTCGTTCGAGCCGCGGATCAACCCGGACAACCTGCCCAGCGCTTGGGAAACCATCCTGCAACCCTAGGAGTCCCCTTGGTGTCCGACGTCGCCACCAGATCGATCGACGCACGACCCCGCTGGACGGAGTTCGTCCCCCCGCTGGCGCGCGTCCGCGTGGCGATTGTCGTGCTGCTCCTGGCGCTGGTCTACTGGCCGACCGTCCGTCACCTGATGGTCGCCCGGTGGATCCATGACGCCGACTGGTCGCACGGCTGGCTGATTCCCGTCTTCAGCGGCTACTTCCTTTACGCTCATCGCGATGAACTCCGGCGCGTGATTTTGCGAGGCTCCGCGGCGGGTGCCGTTGTTCTGGCACTTTCTTTGGCGGCATTCTTCACCAGCGCCTGGTGGGGACGATGGGGTTACATCCAGGCGATCACCGTGGTGAGTTCGATCTTCGGTGTGACGCTGCTCATGGGCGGATGGCAGCTCATTCGTGTGACGTGGTTCCCTATCCTGTTCCTCGCCCTGGCCGTGCCCCTGCCTGAGCGGATTTACGTCCAACTGACCTTCCCGCTGCGGGAGTTTGCATCCTGGGCGGCAGCGGCAATCTTGCCGCTGTTGATTCCGGGACTGCACACCGAAGCGCAGGCTGTGGTTATCGACTATGTCCTGCCGGGCCGTGCGCCCGGTCAGCTCAATGTAGAGGAAGCCTGCGCCGGCATGCGCCTGATGATGGCCTTCGTGACGCTGGGAATCGCCATGGCCTACCTGGGCGATCGCCCTGGCTGGCAGCGTCTGATCATGGTCCTTTGCTGCGTGCCAATCGCCGTCTTCTGCAACGTTGTTCGCGTCACGGCTACCGGCCTGCTGCATATCAACGGTTACGAGACATTGGCCAAGGGAACCCCGCACCAGTTGATGGGGATCGCCATGCTCGTTCTGGCGCTGGGAATGTATCTCGCATTGGGATGGCTGTTGAGCCGATTGTTCATTGAGGAATCTTCGACGGAGCCGGAGGCGCCGTCGGCCTGACCGATTAGAGTTTGCCCGGGCGCAGCCCCTCCGGCTGTGCCTCCAAAGAGCCCGATCATGACAACCACGCCGGCTGCCACCACTCAGGAGCGCTTCCCACTTCCCCCAACGGGGAGAGTGCCGGGTGCTGAACCGGGCGCCGCGCCCTCCGCCGGTGAGGTTCTCGCCATGCTCCGGCGGCGGATCGTCATGATCATCGTGCTCTTCTTCTTGTTCAGTGCTATGGCCGTGGGCGGGTTCGTTGCCTGGTGGGTCTACTTCCCCGGCTACGAGGCGGAGAGTCTGGTCGAGTGCGTTACAGATATTCCCGAAACGGAACTCACCGCGGAGCGCGAGCGGCTTCGTCAGGAAGAGCACGAGCGCTTCGTTCGCACGCAGGCCGTGCTCCTGATGAACCCGATCATCCTCGGCGAAGCGCTGAAAATCAACGCGGTGCGCGAAACCCAGTGGTACCGTTCGATTCCGGCCGGTGAACAACTACTGGAGCTCGAACAGCAACTCCAGGCCGCGCCCGTCCGGTCGACCAACTTCCTCCGCGTGGCGCTCGAAACACGCCAGCCCGAGGACGGCCCGGTGATTGTCAACGCTGTCGTGAACCAGTGGCTGGAACTTGTCCGCCGGCGTACCGCGCAGGAATTCGCCACGGAAGCCATCGAGGATGCCGGCAACGAGCTGACTGATCTGCAAAAGCGGCTCGCCGAAAACCGCGACCAACTTCGCCGCTTGTCTCAGCAGCTCCCGCCTGGCGCCGCGAATGACCCGGCCGGCAGTCTCGTGGCCCAGCAGGTGGCGCAATACTCCGAGCAGGTCGCCAATCTGGAATTGCAGCTCAGCCAGCTTGAGCAATATCTGCAAATCTACAGTGACCCGGCCGTGCCCGTGACGGCCGAGGACCGCGCGATCGTCGAGCAGGATCCGCAAGTCGCACAACTCGCCCAAACCGTCTTTCTGCTCGAACAGCAGATGGAGCAGGATCGTCAGGTGTACGGTCCAGGGCATCGCGTTCGCAAGCAAGCCGAGGCACTGTTGGACGCCGCCCGCAAAGACCTCGAGGCCATGCGCGTCCGCAAGCTCCAGGAGCGCAAGCAGGACCTGCTCGAGGCCTTCCGCACGGCTTACGCCAACACGCAGAATGCGCTGCTCCAGGCGCAGAACAGTCTTTCCATCGCGCAGTCACAGCTTGAGGAGCAGGATACGCTGTTGCTCCGCTACCAGACCGTCGCCGATGAAATCAAGCGCGACGAGGAGCGTGAGCAGATCCTTCAGGACTACATCAGCAGTCGTCGCCGGGTCCTCCGCCAGCAACGCGCCGTGCAGATTTCCGTTGCGCAGGAGGCCATCGTGCCCCTGGAGCGCAGCAGCCCGTCGCTGCTGGTGCTGCCGGCCGGGGTCATGCTCGCCCTCGCCATGTCGGTGGGCATCGCCTTGCTGCGGGAGTTGCTCGATACGTCCGTGCGTTCGCCGCAGGACATCACCCGCCATCTGAACGCCGCGCTGCTTGGAGTCGTTCCTGACATCGATGATGAAGAAGTGCGTATCCAGCGGGCGGAATCGGCCGTGCTCGACGCACCTCGCTCGATGATGGCCGAGGCGTTCCGCCGCGTCCGCACCAATTTGCAGTTCAGCGCGCCCGCCGAGCGCCAGCGCCTCGTCTTGGTGACCAGTCCGCGACCGGAGGACGGCAAGACGACCGTCGCCGCAAACCTCGCCGCGGCCATCGCCCAAGGGGGACGTCGCGTCCTGCTTATCGATGCCAACCTTCGCCGCCCGCATCTCCAGGACATTTTCCCCGTGTGCGCCGGAGCAGGGTTGAGCAACATCCTCGTGGGCGAATCATCACTCGAAAGCTGCGTTCGCACGACATCGCTCCAACATCTTGACGTACTCGGCGCCGGTCGCGTTCCGCCGAACCCCGTCGAGCTGCTCGACAGTCCCGATTGCCGACAGCTTCTCGCGCGCGCCGCGGAGCAATACGACCAGGTGATTCTGGACACGTCGCCGGTGCTGCTGGCCAGCGACGGGTTGGTGTTGGGGACGATGGTGGACGGCGTGATTCTGGTGGTGCGGGCGAAGGCGAACTCGCGCGGCGCGGCCGCACGGGCGGCAAACCTGCTCATCGGCGTCGGCGCTCGTCCTTTCGGCGTCGTGCTTAATGCGGCACAAGTCACGCGTGGCGGTTACTTCCGCGAGCAACTCCGCAGCTACTACGACTATCAGGCGGGTGCGGAGAAGGCCGGAGCGGATCGCTCATCGCCTTCCGCCAAGAGCTGATCTTCACCCAGGCTCCGTTACCGGCTGGTTACCGCCTGCCGATTCAATTGCACATCCTGCTCAGATATTCTGAAATCACTCGATCCGGCGGGGCTCGAATGCTGCGCGGTACCACTCCTGGAGAATCCGCTATGATGAACTCTGTAAGAACATTCTGCTTGCCGATTCTGACTCTGCTCTTTCTGTCGGCGGCCGGATGCACCCATCCCTACGTGCGCACCATTGACGCCTACCGCGCCGCAAAAAAGCAGGGCGACTACGAAACTGCGCGAACCTGCCTTGCGGACAATCCTCGCGTGTGGTTTGGAAAGAGGGAGGGTGAAGGAAGTCCGCTCCGCCCCGAAGGCGGACCGTATGCCGAATGGGACAAGGAAATGAATGCCAAGTCGGAGCGCATTGGAATGAAGGTTCGTGGCCATACCGTCTCCTACGACTTCCTGGAAACCAATGATTACTACCGGCTGGTCGATCGTCAGCCCGCCAAGATCCGTGTGACGTACTATCTGGATGACGATGGCAAGATCGAGGGCTACCTCGTGCAGCGCCTCACACCGCCGAACCGTCGCCCGCCGGATCGCTGCTGCGAATTCGAACGCTGGGTCGAGGAGAAGTATCCCGGCATGCTCGAGAACGAGGAAACGAAGATCCCCGCGAACCCTCGACGCTGGCGCGAAGTCCTCGTGGAATGGCGCAACGACGTCGGGTTGCCGCCGGTGGAATGACACGTGAGGAGGGGAGAATCTCCCCAGCGGGCGCTATTGCGGCATGGATTCTGTGGCGCCAGAAAACCGCTTGATCGTCGTCAGAATACCCGTCGCAGGGACTCGGTGCGTCAAGGGCACACTCTACTCCACCCCGATCCGGACGAATCCGTTGAAGCTTCCCCCGTTTTCGATGTGTAAGGCCGGGGCGTGGATCTCGCCTTTAAGCTGGCCGTTCTTCTCCACGCGGACCATTTGCCGGGCGCGGACGTCGCCTTGGACCTGCCCGCGAACCACCAGCGTGCCGGTTTTGATCTTCGCGGAGACCCGCCCGCTTCGCTCCACGACAATATCGCCGCAGGTGGCGAACTCGCGCACGCCGTAGTAGCCCTTGATGGTATAGTCCTCAAGGATGAGCCGCTTCTGGCAATGGGGGCAGAAGACGGACATGGCCCGCACCGCGACCTCGCTGGGACGGTCGCAGTGCGTGCAGTGCACGGTTCTCAGCGCCGGTTGTCGGCTCAGAAGCGTGGCCATAGTCGGCCCGATTCAACGGCTCCGCCGTTTTTCTCGCCGTACGGTCAGATTGCCCGAATGCCCCTGACCGGCAGGCGGCTACTTCTTTCCCGCCACGACCAATCGGGTGCCATGTCCACGCTTCGTGGGAATGGCTTGGCGCACGTGGGAGGCTACTTTTTTCCCGCCACGGCCGGTTGTGGCGGAACCGCCGGCTGATTGCGACTGCGATCCGCACCGCTCGCACGGCCGTCACCGCGATTCTTGTCCGTTACCCCAATCATGCACTGCCCGACGAGCATGGCGCCTTCCGCGACTTCGAGCCGGGCGGTCTGGAGATCGCCCTCGACGCGGGCCGAGGCTGCCAGCGAGACTTTCTGCACTGCCTCGAGGTTTCCCTTGACCTGCCCCTCGACGCGAACCGTCTCGGACTTGATGTTGCCGTTCATGCTCGCCCCGTCGGCGATTACCAGGTCGCTTTCGCTCTGGATGTTGCCCTCGAACTTGCCCAGCAGGCGAACGCCTTTCTGAGCGCGCAGCTCCCCCTTGAAAAAAACGTCATTACCCAGAATCGTCGGATGGTTGTTGTCTGCCTCAGCCATTCAAATGTTCTCCGCGCGTCCCCCTTGGGACCTCCTGGTGCCGGACCGGCTCGCCCCAGATTCCCCGGCGGAAATCCAGCGGGCGATAATACCGGCCGTCCGCCACAGCGGCAATTCACAGGGCGCGCCGATGACGGCTTTCGACGCGGACGCCGCCGTCCGCGGAGGCTTCAAGTTCGCCGCTTGCCTAATCGGTAATGTCGTGGTCGGGGAAGTGTCGCTTCAAGGCCATGCGGCGGGCGGCGCGGTAATAGCGGGCCATGTTCTTCCAGTCGAAGTAGTCGGCGTGATTCTCCACGCGGTTGCGAAGCTGGATGCGTTCTCGCAGGGAGGATCGGGCAAGGGCGTGCATCCAGCCGGCGACTTGATAGACAATATTCTCGTGGCTGACGCCCCTGCGACGGGCGACGTACAGGCCGTTGGTGTCGTGGTCGGGGAAGTGGTCCATGAGGTAGTTGCCAAAACCGCTGAGATCACTGGTCACCGCCGGGATGCCCCGCACGATGCACTCCATCGGCGTGTAACCCCATGGCTCGTAATAGGATGGGAATACGCCGAGGTTGCAGCCGCGCACGAACTGGTCGTATTCCATGCCCAGCAATGGGCTCGTCGGGCTGAGGAAATCGGCGTGGAAAACGACCTTGACCGGGTCGGACGGGTCGTTGATCAGCCCCTTGGAGCGAAGGTGGCAGAGCACGGGGTCGCTGCCGTCGTCCTTGAGATCGTGTGTAACAATGGTCGGGAGACGATCCTGCCGCCAGGCGTGGATCATGCGCTGAAGTCGGACGCGGGCGGAATCGTCGAGCAGTTCGTCCAGCGTGGGCATGCGCCCGGCAGTAACCGTCTTGAAGAGACGCCGGCCCATGTCCTCCTCGATCTGCTGGCAGGCGTCGTTGATCTCGTTGAACATCGCCTGGCGGTTGAGCGTGTCGACGTTCATCGCGTGACAGACCGCCCGCGAGACGATGAATGCCACAACAGTGACACCCAATGACTCGGCCTTGAGGCGGCGATTCAGTTCCGCCAGCGAGTCGATGAATACGTCGATGCCCTTGTTGCGGTACTCGTAGCGCCCGGCCGTGAAAACGTAGAGCGTCCGTTCGAGGTTGAACGTGTAGCTCGGGAAGAAGTGCCCGATGGTAAACTCGTGAATCTGCTCCTTGCACTGCTGGTGGAGATTCTGAAATTCGTGCGGAGCGGTGAAGCGGTGGACGTGCAGTCCGTTGGGCAGCACGAACTCCGGTCGCCGGCCCAGGAATCGCTCGGCCTCCTCGGCGGTGATCCCCGAGACGGTGGTGAATACGTCGGCAGATTGTGCCGCGGCCCGCTCAATGCGGAAGCGGTGTTCTATGCCGTGTTCGCGGGCGACGCCCTCACCGTCGATTTCATGCAGGGCGCCGTAGATATTGCGGTTGGCGGCACTGAGGCTTCGCCCGACCAGCGTGGCATGCGTGGTAAAGACTGAGGGAATCTGCAATTGGCGCTGCTGCAACAGTGGTAACGCCAGTCCGCCCTGCCATTCGTGGTATTGCGCAAGCATGGCTCGGCCGTTCATCCGCGAGCGGACTTCTGAAAGCAGATCCGCGACGGTGTAGCCGAACAGGACAATGTCGTCGGTTTCGGGGTCGTTGGGCGTTCCGATGCCCAGGTCCTTCCAGAGGAAGTATTTCATCTCGCCGAGGTTGCGACGGACGGAGTTGATGTCGATGAGGATCGTGCGCGGGCGCTCGGTGATCAGCCAGCGACCGGTATGTACGACCACCCCGCGCCGGCGAAGCTCCTCGACGGCCTCGGCTACGATCCCCTCGTGCGGTTCGGGCTCGAATTCGATCCGGGCGGCGTGCTCGTGGTAGGGGCCGATGGCGTAGTAGCTGTCGGTGGGCTCGATGCCGGAGGCACACTTGCTGCGCAGCACCGTGTAGATGCCGCCGGTCTGCGAGCAGACTTCCCACGACACTTCGAAGATCAGCGGGCGAAAGGATGCAAATTCGTTCACGTAGTCAGACTCGTGTTGCCGCGATGCGAACGGGCCTGATCGGCGGCAAGACTTCGCGTAGCAACTTCCGCGCCGTTCGCCCATCGCGGGTCGAGCATCATAGCAGCATCGTCAAGTACTCACAGGGCAGGGCGAAGAACCAGGGCGTGGTGAAGTCGCTTTGCTGTACAGTAACTGCCGCGCTCCGAGCCGACGGCCCATTCGATTTGCCATGTCTTCCCCAGGTGCCGACTTTCAAACCCGCTCGAATCGCCCGAGAGTCTCCAGATTGCCCCCGTGACCGCGAATCGGGCTCGGTGTCGTTGCGACGAGCTTCCATCCGATGGCGAGCGCCTTCTCCGCCACTTCGGCTACGACCTCCTCCACGCGATGTTCAGGAAGCAGGCCCTGCGCCAGCCATTCCGGCGGCGCCTCGTAGTGCGGCTTGATCAGGGAGATGACCACCCCTCGAGGCTCGATCATGCGCGCGACATTGGGCAGGACGCGCTCCTGCCGCGTCCAGCCGACATCGATCGTGACCAGGCCCACCGGTTCCGGCAGCGTTGCATGCATGGCGTTGGTGCGCTCGAGAACGACGACCCGAGCATCCCTGCGGAGCTTCCAAGCCAGTGTGCCGTAGGAGGTGTCCACGGAATAAACACGAAGCGCTCCATGCTGGAGCAGACAATCCACGAAACCGCCGACGTGGCTCCCGAGATCGGCGCAGACGCGACCGGACGGGTCGACCTGAAAGGCGTCCAATGCGGCGGCGAGTTTGTCTCCGCCACGAGATACAAAACGAGAGGACGCCGGGTCATGCATCGCGACCCCTCCCTGTGGAAAAAGAACATCCCGGCGCCGCGTTGTGCGACGGCCGGGATGCGGATTTCAATCGTGGCACGCGGGCCTAGGAAACGGGCTTGGCGGCGGCCAAGGCGTTCAGCCGGCGAGCCAGCCGCGACTTGCGCCGCGCCGCGGTGTTCTTATGGATCGTTCCCTTGGCTGCGGTCTGATCCAACCGCTTCGTGACCTGTACGAGTTGCTTCTTGGCGTTGGCCACGTCGCCGCTGCTCAAGGTCTCGAGGTACTTGCGGGTGTCCGTCTTGAGCGCCGACTTTCTGGTGCGGTTGCGGGCGCGGTTCCGCTCGTTCTGCTTGATTCGCTTCTTGGCTGAGGGAAGATTCGCCACTCATTAATCTCCGTCAATGAAAACGCGGCTTTCCGCCTTCTTTGATACCCTTGCGTGCCGCCCGAAAACGGACACTCCGCTCCCGGGAGGAAGCGAGGAAGTCTATCAGGAGCCGGGCAGGGCGTCCAGTCTCTCGCGAACGTCCTTGTAGTTATAGTCCACCTGCAGGAGCCGGCCGTAGGTCTCACGGGCCGCGGGCACATCCCCAGCGTCCTCTTCGGACCGCCCAAGCCAATAGAGCATGCTCTTGGCCAGGTCGTCGTCGGAAAACTCGTAGGATTCCAGCTCGGCTTTGAGGGTGGAAATCGCCTGGGAGTAGTACTTCTTGGAGTAGAAGCAGAGCCCCAGGTACATCCCGCAGGCGGCCCGATTCTTGGGGTCGTTCCGTGCGGCCTGGAACAGCGGAATGGCGTCGTCGTACTTCCCGGCGTGGAGAAGCCGGACGGCGTACTCGAACTTATAGCGGTTGTCCGTGGGGTACTTCTCGACGCGCTCGCGGAAAACGGCAAGGTCGTATTTCAGGCTGGTGAACTTGGCCTCCTTGGCGGCCTCAGCGTCTCCCGATTTGGCGGCAATGCGTGCCCGGCGGGAGAGCTGCCGCATGCGGACGTCGTCCGCCTGCATCTTTCGCCGGTAGTCGTTGGAGCGCTTGTAGGCGTCCATCAGGACGATCATGGCCTGCTTCTCCAGATCATCCTTTTCCTGGCGGGTGAGCAGATCGACCAGGCGGTTGAGCACTCCGGCGTCGTCGGGACTCTCGCGGTACTCGGCCTGGGCCTTCTCGATGAGCTGTTCAACGCGGTCGGCGCTCTGCACGGATTTCTGCCGGTCTTGCAGATCCTTCTGGGCCTCGTCGTCGGCAATGCTCTCTCGAAACGACTCGCCGTCCTTGTACTTGCCGCGCGTGATGGTGAGCTTGGTGGAGAGATCGCGGAGGCGCAGCTCGGCGTCGCCGTCGCGCGGGGAGCGCCGGCGCCAGGCGCTCAGGGCGTTGACGCCGATCTGATAGCATTCCACGGCGAACTTGGTTTCCTCGCGGGCGGCGGCGCGGTCGCCGACCTCTTCCATGGCGGCCGCCAATGCCTGGAACTGCTTGCCCGACGCCTTCGTGTTGTTTTCCAGGGCTTTCAAATGAACGTTGGCCGCCCACAGGGCGGTATCGTCCGCCCGGAGCTTGCTGGCGTTGCGGACGACGCCCTCGATGTAGGAGACGTTGTCGGGCTCGTGTCCGAAAAGCCACAGTGCATTGACGAACGCCTGCCTCGGGTTCTTGTCGGACATCGAACGCTTCATCGAGTCCTTGAACCCGGGCTTCTTTCCGCCTAACTGGCGGCGGGCGACGGCGCAGCCGTGCAGGGGCTTACACGCCTCTTCCACCGCGTCGGGCCAGAATTCCAGTCCGTTGACGTAGTACTCAACGGCGTAGTCGAATTGCTTTTTCTCACCCAGTTCCCGTCCGCGGGCGAACCACTTGCGGGCTTTGGCTTTGTCCTCTGCCGAGGTATCCAGGCGAGCATTTGAATCGCCGGCGTTCTCGTTGTCCGGGTTTTTCTTCCTGGCCATAAGTCGGCGGTCTTCAGCAAGCGGCTATGGAGGGAAGCACGGGATGCACGCTGGGGCGCCGAAGAATCGTCGGATCGGCCCGCCAAGCGGACCAACTGTCGACGACAGGAAAAGCGCCGCACAGTGGCAATCTAGCGCTCATTGCGGCAAACTACGCCGCAGCGAACCTTTACAATTCACAACTGGTGGATACTATCTTAGCGCCTCATCGTGTCAAGCGTTGGCGATAATCAGGGCGTTCCGATCGACTCGTCCGAAACTATGCAACTCCCCGATCTTGCCCGGCTGTCCATTGTCAAGTACCCCGCTCCCGTCCTGCGCAAACGGTGCGCGCCGGTCGAGTCCTTCGGGGATGATCTGGTCCGGCTGTCGGAAAGGATGCTCGGGCTCATGGTGGAAGGAAAGGGCGTGGGTCTGGCTGCCCCTCAGGTGGGCCTCAGCTTGCGTCTCTTCGTGTGCAACCCAGGAGAAGACCCCGCCGACAACCTTGCCGTGGTCAATCCGGAATTCGTGGAACTGACCGGGGCTGCGGAGCTCGAGGAGGGCTGTCTTTCCATCCCGGGTGTGAATGTGAAGATGCGGCGAGCCCGGCGCGCCGTGATGCGCTTCCTCGATCCGCTGGGCAACGTCCACGAGTCCACGGCTGAAGATCTCCTGGCGCGGATCTGGCAGCACGAGTTTGACCATCTGGAAGGGCGGCTGATCATCGATCAGATGTCGGCCGGCGATGAAATCGCCAACCGCCGGGCCATTCGGCAGCTACGTGATGACTACGCCGCCCGCCGCTGAGGACTCCCAGGCCATGCGAATCGTACTGATGGCGTCCGGGGCGTTTGCGCTGCCCAGCCTGCGCTGGCTGGCGCAGAGCGGACATGATCTGCCCCTGGTGGTGACCCAGCCTGCTCGGGGAAGCGGCCGCGGGAGGAAGGTTACATCCACGCCGGTCGCGCAATTCGCCATGGAGCATGAGCTTCCCTTTCTGGAAATCGAGGACGTCAATCTGCCCGAGCATGTGCGGCGGCTGAAGGATCTGGAGTGCAGGCTGTCGCTGGTGATCGCCTTCGGACAGAAGCTGGGCGCGGAAGTACGCGGCGCGTTTCCCGGCGGGTGTATTAATCTGCACGCGTCGCTGCTGCCCAAGTACCGCGGAGCGGCGCCGATCAACTGGGCGATTGTCCGGGGCGAGGAACGGACGGGGTGTTCGGTTTTCCATATCGTCGAGCGGATGGACGCCGGGCCGATCCTCAGCTCGCGATGGACCTACATCAAGCCCGAGGAAACCGCCGGCGAATTGCATGACCGGCTGGCTGGCGTCGGCGTCGATGCGGTCCGCGCCGCACTGGAGCAGTTCGAAAGCGGCGAGACGCCAACAGGGACTCCGCAGAACGATGCCGAGGCCACACGGGCTCCCAAGCTCAAAAAAAGCGACGGCTTCGTGAATTTCGCGCGACCGGCCGACGAAATTGCCCGGTTGATTTGCGGCATGACGCCGTGGCCGGGGGCGACAGCCATTTACCGCTCGGGTGCCGGACGCGAAGAGACGGTGACCTTGGTGCGGGCACGAAAGGCGGAGATTCCCGGCCAACCGGATCATCCTCCCGGCACCGTCGACCAGCGGCTCTGTGTCGCGGCGAACGATGGCCTTGTGGAGATTCTGGAAATTCGACCTTCCGGTGGGCGGGTCATGACCTGGCCCGATTTTGTCAACGGGAGGCGCGTGCGTCCCGGGGATGTTCTTCTGACGCCGGAATCCGCCGAGCAAACCTAATCACTCCGCCGGGACCGGGCCCCTGGCATGGCAGGCCAAGAGATGTCGCGACGCCTGACAACTTGGCTCAAGGCTCGATGGGCCGTTCCCTCGAACACGGCGTGGTTCTTCGGGCTGCTTCCGCCGGTCCTCGTCGCGGCCGTGTGGCTCGCCGGGACGTTCAAACCGATGATCCTGTTCGCGCACCACGATTATCATCTCTATGCATTTCGCCCCTTGGATACCACGATGCGCGTCTCCTATTGGCGGATGCTTCTGGGCGACAAGTTCAGACTCGGTTTCTACAAGGGTTCCATCTTCGTCAACGGCGCCTGCTGCGTTTGTGGTGACCCTTACGCGCCGCCGGGCACATTGGTATTTGCCGCGCTACCCAAGGGACTGGCCGCGGCGACGCGCGAGCCCGGGATATACGACCACTTGTCGGACCCGCGCTACCTGCGCTACGAATGGGCGTTCCTGGCTTCGCTGCTGCTGGGGCGCATCCTGGCGATACCTGCTGCCCGTCTGGCAAAACGCAAACGCAAAGGGATTTGCGCGAACTGTGCATACGATCTTCGCGGCAATGTCAGCGGCGTGTGCCCGGAGTGCGGAACGCCGTGTGACGCGCCGAGAGAGGCTGTCTGATGGGGCATCCGATATTCGAACTGATCATCGCGATCGACGGGATGTGCCGCACACCTGATTTCCGGGAGCTCCTGCGAGAATCTGTTGTCTTTGCACTGTTATTGATGTTGACGCTTGCGGCGATGGTCAACGCGGCCGAGCACCTGCTACCTCTGTTGCACCCGGCGGGTTGTTAGAATCACCTGTCCCGCGTGGTTGCATCGACGCCAACATCAAGCCTGCGACCAGCACGGCGAATCCTATCACCAGGACGTGCACCGGCAGGTGTGTGAGGGTCGCGTCGGAAAGCGCCGTGGATTCGGTGTCCGTCGTACTATCCGTGATACCCAGCCACGTCGGCCAGCGCGGGTCGAGCACGGGCATGATGCTTACGGCGTTGTGCAGTCCATGGGCGATGATCCCCGGCAGGATGGACCGCGACTGCCAGCACAGGTAACCCAGCACGATGCCGATTGCTGCTGTCACGACGAACTTGAAGGCCACGTAATGAAAAACGCCGAACACCGCGGCCGACACGAGAATGGCCGTCCATTTCCGCGCACCGGATGACAGCCCGCTCATCAGCAATCCGCGAAAGAGCGATTCCTCGCAAATCGCCGGAACCAGGGCGATCAATACCACGGCGCTGACGGGTGGCAGTTCCTGAAGGGCTTGGCCGAAAGCCTCGACGTAGTGCTCGATGCCTGCCGGCAGCGCGAAGAGCCGCATTTGCAGGACGGTCAGTTCGTGCGCCGGTACCCATGCGGAAGCGCCGATCAGCACCCCGGCAAGCAGGTGCCATCCTCGGGGCATGCGCAGGAAAAATGCGTTGGCCAGATTGATCCTGCAATACCAGAGGATCATCGCCGGTACGATGATGAACAACAGGGGCATGGCCCAAGCCGTAACGAAAAGCACCTGGGCCACGTTGCCGCCCGATCGGCTCGATATGCTCGACTGCACGAAGAACCAGACCGGATAAAGCAGGGCCACGATCATCAGGCTCGTGGAAACCGGCGGCATGGCCTTGGGGCGGATCATGGCCCGCGACAGCGACGCCTTCATTGTCGTGCCGTCGGCAAATACGACCGATTCTCGTCCGAAGATCCCCGCGGCGACGGCCACGGCGGCGACGGCATAGAGTGTCGTGGAGAGCAGCACGAGAATGATCTGCCACACGGGAATGCTTGTGCCCAGGAGCAGCTCCCGCGAGAGCAGCACCATGTTCCCCACGGGCATGACGAGCATGACGCCCTCCATTCGCGTCGTGGGCATGGCCGCGAGCCCGCCGGGGATGAGCACCGCCAGGATCACAGGCGTGACGTAGTTCTGGGCCTCCTTGAAGGTCCGGGCGTAGCTGCACACGGCGATCATGATGGCCGACATGAGCACGGCAAAGGGAATGAGCGAGAGCAGGACCACGCCCATGGTGGCGAGCGGGACGCCGCCGGACTCGGATACCATGATGTCGAAACCGCCGAAGTGGACGGTCGCAGCCACGCTGGCGAGGTTGAGCGTCGCGCCGAAGATAGCCACGGTGGTCACGACGAGAAACTTGCCGGCGATCAGGTCGAACGTCGGCACGGGTGTGACCATGAGCGACTCCAGCGTGCCGCGTTCGCGTTCGCCGGCGGTGAGATCGATGGCCGGGTAGATCGCCCCGGTGATGGTCATGAGGATGAGAATCAGGGGAAGAATCTGGCCCAGAATGGACGGCGGCGACGAAAGGTCGACGGTGTCGATGGTGAAGGGCTGATCGAGGTACTTCGGCAGTCCCCGCTGCTGAAGGCGCGCCCAGACCATGCGCGCACCGGTTCGATTGAGCAGGCTGTGAAGCAGGCTCTCGACGTACTTCCCGCGGAGGTTCTCCTGGTCAACGATGAACGTGACCGCATTCTGCTGGTTCGGGTCCGAGATCAACTCGTCGGAGTCAAAGATCACTCCGGCCTGGATCGCCCGGTTGCGGACCGCCGCCTCGAGCGCGTCGCGATTCTCAAACTGGAAGATTTCGAGGCGTCCCGCCAGAGACTGCGACATGCCTCCGATCAGCGCGTCCATCAGTTTGACTTTTTTCTTCCCCTGCTCGCCCTCCTTCTCCTCCAATTCGGCCATTCTCGAGAGCACGGCATCGTCGCGCTGCACCAATTGCTGAAGCAGGCGGCCTTGCGTCTCGCCGACCGTTCCGATCTTGAATATCTCCGAGGACAGCCCCTCCGTCTGAACGCCCACCGCCTGGACCGAGCCCACCATCAGCAGGGGGTACAGCACGATGGGCACGACGATCATGGCCACGAGCGTGCGTCGGTCGCGGAGGATGTCGAGCAGTTCTTTCCAGTAGATGGTGCGGATGAGCCGGTGAAACTTCATGCGATGATGGCCTCGACTTTTTCGTCGGCGCGGATGAGCTTGAGGAAGATGCTGCTGAGACGCACCTCCCCGCTGATGGTGCGAAGGTGCTCGATGTCGCCCTCGGCCACGAGCCTGCCGTCGTGGAGGAGTCCGATGCGGTCGCACAGCGTCTCGGCCTCGTCGAGGTAGTGCGTGGAGAGCAGGATCGTCTTGCCCCGCTCGCGCTCGCGACGGATGTATTCGAGAATCACCCGGTTGCTGAGCACGTCCAGCCCGAGCGTGGGCTCGTCCATGATGAGGATGGGGGGATCGGCCACCAGCGCCCGGGCGATGTTGACCCGCTGCTTCTGCCCGGTGGACATCGCCCCGCAGCGAAGCTGGGAGAAATCGCCGATGCCCAGCCAGTCGATGAGTTCATCCGCCCGCGCCCGAGCCCGGGACAGCTCCATGCCATGGAGCTGGGCGAAATAGATCAGCAGTTCCCGGGCAGAGAGTCGCTGATAAAGCCCGGTATTGGCCGTGAGGAAACCAATGACGTGCTTGGCGGCCTGCGGATCGCGGGCGACGTCGAATCCTGCGAGCACCGCCGTACCGCTGGTCGGTTCCATCAACCCGCTGAGCATGCGCAAGGTCGTCGTCTTTCCCGCCCCGTTGGGTCCGAGCAGACCGTAGATCTGCCCCGGCCCGACGGTGAAGCTCAGGCCGTCCACCGCCCGCTTCTCACCGCCTTCCGTCGTGCGGAAGACCTTCGTCAGCTTGTCCACGACGACCGCGTCCATTCGCGGGCATTGTAGCCATCGCCGCACGCCACGCGAGAAGGTACGGCCGAACTGAATTCAGGAACCGCTATTCGGGTCTGTCCGCCTTCAGCGCTTCCTCGATGGCCGAGGTGATCTCTTGGTCCGTTGGGGACATCCGTGTTCCATAACGGGCGATGACCTTGCCGTCGCGGCCGACGAGGAATTTGTTGAAGTTCCAGGTGATCTTTCCGCCAAGGCCCTCGGGCAGACCCGTAAGGTAGGCGTAGAGCGGGTCCTGGTCGTCCCCGGCAACGGAAATCTTGGCGAAGAGATCAAACGTGGCGTTCATGTCGTTTCGGCAGAAGGACTCGATCTTCTTGTTGGGATCGGGTTCCTGCCCGCCGAAGTTGTTGGCCGGAAACGCAAGCACCTTGAAGCCCTGGTCCTTGTATTTCCTGAATATCGACTCCAGACCGGAGTACTGGCTTTTGGTGAAGCCTCAGTAACTGGCGACGTTGACGATCATGACCACATCGCCCTTGTATTTCGAAAGGCTGACGTCCTGTCCTTCGATGTCCTTAACGGTGAAGTCATAGATGGATTTTGCTTGCACGGACGAACCCGATCCCGCGTCGGGTGACAGGTAGAGAGGCAGCATCAGAGCGCCGCAGGCGAACAGTGGCAGCATGCGATTTCTCCCGTGGGTTGAAGCGTGAGGCGCGTCCGACCATCGCGCCGACTGAATTCTATTTTAGACGGTCCGGCGAGTTCTGCACGAGAATCCCCGTCAATACGGCGCCCGGATGTGCGTCGCCGCTGGGCGATTTCTTACGTCCGCTCAGGACATCGTGCTGCTATAATATTCGTGCCATGTGCGGCACGCCGTTGCCATCATCCGTCCCGCGGATTTCGCGCCATTGCCCAGCTTGTCACCACGTAAATCCCCCCCATGCACGGTTTTGCGCGGCCTGCGGACGCCCGGTCGCAGGACGCGTGTCACCCGGCTTGGCGGGCATCAAGCCTGCCGGGTGCCGTCGGGGGCCCGGTCCGGCGATCCTCGCGCTGGCCATGGTGGGAGCCGCCGTGTACATAGCCTGGTGGGCGGGTGAACGGGCCAAGAGCCGCGGCACCCGGTGGCATCAACGGACCCAATGGCTGGCCGGAGACCGCAGCGGCAGCGACGATGTTCGATACGGCTTCGAGCTCCCCAAGGCCAAGGCTGATGCACTGTTCAACTTGCTGGCCCCCGATCATGTTCCCGTGCTCGTGGGCCGGTCCGACGATGGCGTGATCGTTCGCGGCACATCCGATCAAGCCAATGTTGTGAACGATTTCGTGGCCTTGCTGACCCGCCTCGACCACCTTCGCTACCCCGATCGCCGGCGGTCCATCGAGCACGCCCGGCCGACCTGGACGACTTCCAAGACCTATCCGCTCCGCGAGCCGCAAGCAGAGAGCCTCTGGCGGCTTTTGGCCTTCGAGGACGTACCCGTGCTGGTTCGCCGCGACGGCCCCCATGTGCGCGTCGACGCCACGCCGGAAGATCAGCGGATCATCGAGCGATTGGTCAGAATTGTCCGCTGACCGGAGAATGCCGGATACTCGAATGCGCGGCTCCAGTCTGCTCGTCTTTCCGTCCCCGCCGTCATCGAGACCCTCGTTTGTTCATTGAGAATTGTTCAACGTGGCGACGTACTCGCCTTTGCACTCGCTTCGCCGTTGACCTTCGCGGCAACGCCAGCGGCGTCTGCCCCGAGTGCGGGACGCCCTGCGATTCCCATCGGGCCGTGTAGATCAACACTATCGGACCTGCGCTGCATGGTCGCGGACGCGCGCCGTGTGCCGGCTGGCCTGCCCCGTCGCGGGAACTCCACTTTGAACCGGGGTTAAGCAATGTACAATCCGCCGCGGGCCGACATAGCGGCAGCGGGAGAGGCGCACCGGCCGCGCATCGAACATGAACGACCGATACGACCTTATCATCGTCGGAACCAGCTTCTCCGGGGCGTTCTTCCTGCGCCGGTACATGCAGCGCTTCGGGCAACGCAGGCCTCGCGTGCTGGTGCTGGAGCGGGGTACGCATCGCCCTCTGGAGTGGCGACTGGAGACGGGCCGCCCCGGCGATCTGGACGAGCCGGAAGTCTACACGAACCGTACGCCGGAGAACCGGCACTGGTCCGTGCACGTGACCTTCGGCGGCAACTCCAACACGTGGTGGGCCTGTACGCCGCGCTTCATGCCCAACGACTTCCGCATGAAGACCATGTACGGCGTGGGATACGACTGGCCCATTTCCTATGACGAACTCGAGCCCTACTACGACGAAGCCGAGCGGATCATGGGCGTCAGCGGCGGAGCCGATACACCCTATCCACGCAGCGGCCCGTGCCCGCTTCCGCCGCACCTGATGGGCGAGGCCGAGGAGGCGCTGGCGCGAGCCTATCCGGGACAGTACATTCCCATGCCCTCGGCACGCTGGAGCCTGCCGCAGAAGAATCCGCCGCGTGCCCAATGTTGCGCTTCGGGGGTGTGCACATTCTGCCCCGTGGATGCCAAGTTCACCGTGCTGAATTCGATGGCCGACGTCTTCCAGCTTCCCGGCGTCGAGCTTCGCCTGGAAAGCCCCGTCCTTCGCGTGGAAACCTCGGGCAACATGGCGACCGGCGTGACATGGTTTGATATTCCCGCAGGGAAGGAGCGGACGACGCCGGGTGACATGGTCGTGCTGGGCACGAACGCGATCGTGAACCCCTTCCTGCTGATGCAGTCCGGTCTGGAGCACCCTCTCCTGGGCAAGCGATTGGGCGACCAGCGCAGCACCTACGTTTCGGTCAAGCTGAACGGCCTGCGTTCGTTCGGCGGCAGCACAAGCCTGACTTCGCAAGGCTTCATGCTCTACGACGGCCCATTCCGCAAGGACCATGCGGGCATGCTCCTGGAAGGGAGTAACATCCCCCGCCTGCGCGTGCAGCGCGACCGCTGGCGCGAGGTGTTTCATTTCAAGGCGATCGCCGAGGTGCTGCCCAACGATCGAAGCCACGTGGGCGTCGATTCATCGAGCCGGACATCGGGGCCTTTGCACTTCGGAAAGCCGTACACCTTCGCGGCCGAGGACGGGGACTACACCGAGCGAGCCTTCCAGAAACTGCCGGAATTGCTCGATAAGGTCCTGGCGCCATTGCCAGTGGAGGACATCGAGATTCAGGGCCGGTCGGTGGGGGAGTCACACATCACCGGCACAACACCGATGGGAACCGATCCGCAGACATCCGTTGTCGATCGGAATCTCGCCTGGCACGGCAAGTCCAATCTGTTGCTGCCGGGCTCGGGTGTGTTTCCAACGACACCGCCGGCCAATCCGACGTTGACGCTGGCGGCCCTTACGCTGTGGGCGGTCGATCAACTCTAGAGGAACTTGCATGGAGGATCACGCGGAAAAACCGAGACCGGAGAACAAGCGGGGATTGTCCCGGCGGGCCTTCGTTGGAGTCCTCGCGGTCGGCACGGGCGTCAACCTCGTTGCGGGCGGTGCGCTGGACGGCCTCTGGACGGACGCCGGCAGACACATGCGCCTGGTAATTGCTGCGCTTCGCCGCCATCTCTCGGGGCTCGGATTCTCGGAGACGGACTTCCACCGCTTCGCCCGTGATCGCATCCGCCGGGAGCCGATGGACAGCCGGGAGTACAAATTCAGCTTCGCCTGGCCGGTGTATGCCTGGACGAACATCCTCCAGGAGCGGGCCAACCTGGGAACGCAGATCGAGAACTGGGAAGAAAAGCTCATCACGCAGTTCCTGCTCTCGACAAATTATTTCGAAGCGGATCGGCGCCAGGCGCCGGTCTATCGAAACTATTACGCGCCCGGCAAGGAGCCGTGCCGGAATCCCTTTGCCCGATTGAGGAACCCTGATGAAGCCGTCGGAGTCTGAAGGAAATCCGGTAAGTCGCCGCGAGTTCTCCGGCGCCGCGCTGGGCGTTGCCTCGGCAGCGTACGCGATGAGCCTCGGGTATCCCGCGTACCGTTTTCTGGCGGCGGCGGCTCAGCAGCAGGCGGATGAGCAGCAGACGCACGAGGTGCTGCTGCCCAAGGCCGCGCTCGAAGTTCATCCCGGCGAGGGCACGTACTTTCAGATGGGCCACGAGCCGGGGCTCCTCATCCACTATGCCGACGGTACTTGGGCCGCCTTCAGCGCTTTCTGCACGCATCTACGCTGTACGGTGCGCTACCAGCCCGAGCAGGAGCGGATCTTCTGTCCCTGTCACGAGGGTGTGTTCGATGTCCGCGACGGGCGGGCGCTCGCCGGGCCACCGACCCGTGCCTTGCCGCAATGGCGGGTCGAGATTCAAGGCGAAGATGTGAGAGTCTCGCGGGCTTGATGGAAGTAAGGTGAACCAATGCCTCTCCTCCGATGGTTGGATCAGCGTCTCGGGCTGGAGGCCCTGCGCGCCGTCGGGCGGCACAAAGAAATCCCGGTTCATCGCCATTCGCTGTGGTATTACGGCGGCGGGCTGGCGCTTCTGCTGCTCGGCGTCCAGGTCGTTACCGGCCTGCTGCTCCTGATGTACTACCATCCGGGCAGCGCTGAGGCCCACGCGTCCGTGACGAATATCATCGAGGAAGTTCCACACGGGCAGTGGATTCGCTCGCTGCATGCCCGGGCTGCAGATGCATTGATTCTCTGCCTGGTCGTTCATGGAGCGACCGCCTTTTTCATGCGCGCCTATCAGCGCCCGCGAGAGGTCACCTGGTGGACCGGGCTGGCGATGATGGGCCTTGTGCTGACGCTGGCATTCAGTGGGTATGTGCTGCCCCTCGATGAGCGAGGGTTCTTTGCCACGCAGATTGGCCTGCAACTGCTGGCCGGAGTCCCCGCTCTGGGCGAGTGGATCACGAATGTCGTGCTGGGCGGTTCGGAACTGACCGACGTTACCGTGCGACGCTTCTTCGCACTCCATGTGGCGGTCTTACCCTGGACACTCGTGCTGCTCGTCGGAGCGCATCTCTGGCTCATCCAGCACCATGGTTTACGAACCGACGCGCATGAACGGCCTGGATCGAGTGCGATGCTTCGCTCGCGTCCCTTCTGGCCCGAGTACATGCGCGGCGAGCTTTTTCTCTGGCTGACTGCCCTGAGTGTTCTGTTTGTCGTTGCCGCCGCCGTCCCGCAGCACGTGGGCCCGCCGGCCGATCCACTCAGTCCCACGCCCCTGGGGATTCATCCGGAGTGGTATTTCCTCGGCGGCTTCCAGGCGATCCGCTTGGCGGGGAAGTGGCTTCCGGGGGCGGCATCGGAAGCGGCGGTGGGCGTCGGCTTCGCCGCGATGCTCCTCTTCGCGTTGGCGGCACCATTCCTCGATCCTCCGGGTTCATCGCGATTCCGGACCTTTCTGGTGCGATGCGCCGGAGGGTTCCTTCTCGTTCTCATGCTTGTCCTGACCGTATGGGGATATGTGAGCGCTCGGACCCAGGCGGGCTGAGTCACCATTCGAATTCGACGCGAAGTCGCGGGCGCCTCGACCGCCGGACCTCTCGAGATTACACCAACTGTACGACCGGCCGCTCCCGGCCGATCTGCGTGAACACGTCGTCGTATTGCCGTGCGAGATAGTCGGTGGGCGGTCCAGCGTGGAGGTGAGACCAGGGAAAAACCTCGTCCGGGCGGCGCTCGCGGTGGGCATACCACGCGGGGTCAACGCACTCGGCCGCAAAAGCATCGTCCCACAAACGGGAATTGAAACATTCGTCCCAGCCGTCGAAGCGGGCGCCCATCTGGTAGGCACGCTCGATGACCGGGGCCAGGCGGCGATCGCCGCGGGCGAATACGCCTTCGAGCACGGATCGCTCCACGGAGTGTGTCTTGATTTTCACCCCTCGATACGTCTTGGACTTCTTCTTGCCCTTGCCCGCTCGGCCGTTGCTCCCATTATAACCTTGGAGAACGCTGGCCATGCGTCGCCGTGCGTCGTGAAAGTACTCGGCGCGGGGTTGTGCCGCCCATTGGAACGGTGTGTACGGTTTGGGCACGAGCCAGCCGACGGAAGCATTTACCTGTGCGGGCCCGCTGGCGACATCACGGCGGGCCTCGCTCACGCGTCGCGACAGATGAACGATCTCTTCGATGTCTTCCGGCCGTTCCCCCGGGAAACCGCACATGAAGTAGAGCTTTACGGTTCGCCAACCGGCCCGGTAAGCCTCCTTGACGCCGTCGAGCAGATTTCCATCGGTGACCAGTTTGCGGATCGCGGCGCGAAGGTCGTCGCTGGCGGCTTCTACGGCCATGGTCAGCCCACCCTTGCGAACCGTGCTGACCATCCAGGGAATGTTCTGAAGCATCTTGTCCACACGCAGCGATGGAACGGAGATGTTCACATGCCGCGAGGCAAACCGCTCGTTCACCCGCTCCGCGAGTTCGCGCAGATGCGGGTAATCTGCCGTGGAAAGAGAGAGCAGGCCGAGCTCCTCTTGACCGGTCGAGCGGTACATTTCCTCGGCCATGCCCAAGATCTGGTCCACGCTGCGCATGCCCAGCGGGCGCTTGGTGTAACCCGCGTGACAAAAGCGGCATCTCTGGGGACAGCCGCGCATAATTTCGATGGCAATACGGTCGTGAACGACTTCGACCCAGGGGACGATCGGGCGGACCGGAAAGGGGGCGTTCTCGAAATCGGGCGTCTGGCAGCGGGTGATTGCGGCCGGCAACGTCGGATCGTTCGGGCGGGTGGCGTCGATCGTTCCGTCAGGGCGGTAGCTGACCTCGTAAAGTCCTGGCGCATAGGCCCAAGGAAAGCGCCGGGCGAGGATGGGAATCATCTCTCGCCGCCGGACGCCGGACCTCTTCAATTCCTGCGCCGTCTCGAGGATGGCGGCCATGGAGCCCTCGCCGTCTCCGATGACGACGAGATCGACGAAGTCGGCAACAGGCTCGGGATTGTCGGCTTGGGGACCCCCCGCGATGACCAGCGGGTGGGTGTCGTCTCGATTACGGCTGCGCAGCGGGATGCCCGTCAAATCGAGAATCTGGAGCACGGAGGTAAAGGCCATCTCGTACTGGAGCGAGACCGCGAGGATGTCTGCGGTGGCAACCGGTTGGCGCGTATCCCAGGTGAACAGGGGGATGCGCCGGCGGCGCATGATCTCTTCGGCGTCCAGCCATGGGCAGTAGACGCGCTCGGCCGCGCACCCGGGAGTATGGTTAATCAGCCAGTAGAGGATCTGGCACCCGAGGTGCGACATCCCGATGGTGTAGGCGTCGGGAAAGGCGACGGCGACGCGGACCTCGGCCCGCTCCCAGTCCCCGGGCCGGGCGAGTTGGTTAATCTCACCGCCGATGTATTGGCCCGGTTGACGAACGAAGGGCAGCAACTCGTCGGAGACTCGATTATTCAGAAGCTGTTTCACAATTACACTGCTGCTTGTGGTGCAGATGCACCAATAATGGAAAGGCTCCCCGGGTGGACAGGAGGTTAGCGAAGTTCGGCGATTTTTTCAAAGGCGCTTGCCGATAAACCAATTGTCACCGCCGGACGTGAGAATTGTGACGGAAAGATGCAAAAGTTCTTCAGTCCGTAAAAAATCGTTGCGTTTCTGTCGGAATCGGTGTATGCTGGACGTCGTGCCATGACACCTCTTTCGCGATCAGCCTGTGCTGGGGTTGCAAACGGAAGGTACTTCCGTAGAGAAGCAACCACCCTGATCGAGACGCTGGTGGTGATCGCCATCATCGGCATCCTGATCACCATGCTTCTTCCATCGTTGCATCGCACGATGAAGATGGCTTCCGACACGGTCTGCAAGCACAACCTTCGCAGCATCTACCAGAGCCTTCAAGTATACCGGTTGGAGAATGACGGCTGGCTGCCGGCCGATGTGAAAACGCCGCCGCCGTCTCCGCTTTCCAACGCGCGTTCCTCCGGTGATGTGGAGCAGTCGCCGAATGTCTGGTTCCTGAAGCTCTTCCCGAACTACATGCAGGATCCCGTCGCACTGACCTGTCCGGAGGATCCGTATCGTCTACGCATCATTCAGTCGCCCAATTTCATGCGCGACCCGAATGTTGCCGACTATCCGAGCTACGGGATCAACAGTTTCATGATGACGGCCGCCGGCGGCCAGCTTGCCGACCTCGATCGCAACCATCCCTCGCATCCGCTGGATACGATCATGGTGGCGGACATGGGGCCTGACACCTTTGCGGGGCAAGCTCCTCCCAAGCCGGATGGCAAACCTTTCTCAGGGGGGCCTTCGAGGAACGCCGGGCAGCTTTCCTGGGACGATGGGTTCGACATGTTCGCGCAGCGGATGCAGGAGCCCTGGCTGACCACGAGGCACTGGCGCGGGATCAACATCCTGACGCTCGGTGGCGGTGTTCGGTCCGTCCGCACCGATGAAGTCATGCAGCGGGAGCTTCGATTCCGTTATGAAGACTGCCTCGCCGGTGGTTGTACGCTTTGCGGCCTGCCGGTTCAGAACCGTCTATTCCACTACTCTTTTGCGAAGGACCGTCTGTTCTGGTGGACCGGACCGCTCCGCGTTGAACGTCTTAAGAGATGACCCCTACCTCGTCTGAACGTCGCCGGTCCAGGGAAGGGCGGCGTCGGACAGTCCGCATCGTAGCTCAGCAATCCGTTTACCGCACTGCGACGATCAGTCTGCTTGTCGCATCGCTTGCGGCGATCCTCCTGTTTGCAGCGTGGCGCGTCTGGCGCCAGGATCGTCCCACGGTGGCGCCGCAGCGTACCTTGCGCGATGTCCAACTACGCTGGAAGTGTGAAGGCGGGCACTATTTTTATGAAAGCGGCCAGTCCGAGCCGCGAGCCTGCCCGCGTTGCGGTCGACCGGCATATCCTGTGGAAACGTTTGAATGCGACAAGCACGGCCCCTTCGAGGTTGCGGTCCGGTTTACGAAGGGGCCCGACGGGCGTGCCCATGTTTCCGAGCTTCGCCTCGAATCGGGAGTCGGGGGAAAAGGGGAGTGGGTCTTCGCGGAAGACGGCCTTCGTTGTCCCCGCTGCGGTGCGATTCTGCATCGGCAGGAGCTTGACCCTTTGCGCAATTTCCCCGGACGTTCTGGGAAAGACAGGTCAACGCCGTGATGGGGTGTATTGCTTCAATTCGATTCTGAAAAAGCACCGCACGTGGGCAGTGCCACACCGCTCGCCTGCGAGTTCCGGTTTCGGAATCCTCCCCGAATGATGCGTTTCGAATGGGCCGCGCGTTTTCCGCCGACGCCTAACGCAAGTCCTCGGGGAGCGTGAAGTCCGCGATGAACACCTGAGGCTCTTCAAGCCCGCCTCGCTTGGATGTCCACATCAGTTTCTTCCCGTCCGGACTGAAGACGGGCAGGCCGTCAAAATCGGGAGAAAACGTCACCCGAACGAAACGGTCACCCTTGGGCGTGGTCAGGTAAAGATCGTAATTGGGGCGCTCCCCCCGGCGATAAGCGGCATGATCGGCCTGGGTGAAGATGATCGCCCTGCCGTTGGGGTACCAGTACGGACACCAGTTGAAGACATCGTTGTCGGTGATGGCGCGATCGTCGGTGCCGTCGGCGTTCACAATGCGGAGCTGGAGGTTCTCATCGCCGCGGCGGTCGCCACGATAGATGATCTGCTTTCCGTCGGGAGAGAAGAAGGGGCCGCCGTCGTAGCCCTTGCCGTGCGTGATGCGGCGGGGATTCTTGCCGTCGGCATCCATGACGTAAATCTCGAGGTCGCCATCGCGTTGCGATGTGAAGACGATGGATTTTCCGTCCGGAGCGTAGGCACCCTCGGCGTCATAACCGGGCGCGTCGTTGAGGCGTCGAAGGTTGGAGCCGTCCGGGTCGGCTTCGAAGATGTCCATGTGCTCATTGAACGCCCACTTGTAGCGGCCGGCGCTTTCCGCCGGCTTGGGCTCGTCCACGTGGGGATCGAGGTGGCTGGAGGCGAAGATGATCTTCTTGCCGTCCGGTCGGAAGAACGAGCACGTGCAGGCGCCCTTGCCCGTGCTCACCATCCGCAGCTCGTTGGATTTGAGATCGAGCGTGTAGATCTGGTATTCCTGCTTGCCGATGGGTGTGGCCTGGAAAATCACCGTACGGCCGTCCGGTGAGAAATACGCCTCGCCGGCATTGAACAAGCCCATGTCGTTTGAGGTAAGCTGCGTAATGTTGGCAAGGTACTTGGATTCGTCTCCCTCGGGAGGCAGCGTCCGCCGCGACGGAGAAGCCGGCGCGCCGCGCGTGGGCTCTTCGCCGCGCGACATGGCAGGTGACGCGAGCAGCAGGATCGTTGCGAGAAGAATCGGGTTTCGTGTCATGGGTGTGATTCCTAAAGAGGGGCCTTGCGACAAGAGGCCGATGGGCCCGTTACAATCGACAAGCCGTCTGAGCCACGAAGGTAGAATGAACTCGCGATTCTCTCAAGATGTCGGAGTCTCGCCTTCCGGCCAACCCTGGGAGCCCAGAAGCTGGACAAAGCGGCAGGGCAGCAGCGGCGTCTCAACAAAGTGCTCGCCGCGGCGTTCGCCGAGAATGAGGCGCTGCTCGGTGGTGCCACCGACGGGGATGATGAGTCGCCCCTGATCGGCAAGCTGATCTCGAAGAGCGAGGGGCACGGCCGGTGCGCCGGCAGTGACGAGAATGCGATTGTACGGGGCCTCTTCAGGCCAGCCGGCCGTGCCGTCCCCGACCCGAAACGAGACGTTTTCCAGCGCCAGTTCATGGAGCACATGCCGAGCCTGGCGGCTGAGTTCGGCGACGCGCTCCACGGTGTACACCCGTGCGGCGAGCAGGGCGAGCAGGGCGGTCTGGAAGCCCGACCCGGTACCGATTTCGAGTACGCGATGGCTCGGCTCGACGGCGAGCTTCTCCGTCATGTACGCGACGATGAACGGCTGGCTGATGGTCTGCCCAAAGCCGATCGGAAGAGGCTGGTCGTCGTAGGCGTTCGCCTGTGCCTGCGGCGTGACGAAGCGTTCGCGTGGGATCTGCCGCAGAGCACGAAGCACGCGGGCATCCTTAATGCCACGGGCACGAATGTGGTACTCGATCATGTCATCGCGGGTTGACCGGGTACTATTGTCGGCAGGGTCAAACATGGTTACATCGGCGAGTTGAGAACACGCGCATCCGCGGTAAGCGGCCGGATTGTCGCTGATTCGGCCGATTATCGCCCAAGGCTGAATTGTATGCACATCATCCCCAGGTGACACGGACGATGCCGATGATCCATCGCGACCCTCAGGGCCCCGGCGATCCTCATATCACGCTGACAACCGATTTCGGCCTGCACGATCATTACGTCGCGGCGATGAAGGGCGTCATTGCGAGCATCGCTCCCGCAGCGCGGGTGACGGATATCTGTCACAGCATCGCCCCGCAGAACGTGACCCACGGAGGCTTTGTACTGTGGCAGGCGATGCGCTGGTTTCCGGCGGGCACGATCCACGTGGCCGTCGTCGATCCGGGCGTGGGTACGTCGCGGCGCATTCTCCTTGGACGCTACGGCGGGCAATTCGTGATCGCCCCGGATAACGGGCTGCTGACCTTCATTCACCGCGAGTTTCGGGCGGAGGACATGTTGGTCATCGAGAACCGAAATTACTTTCAGACTCAGCTTTCGATGACCTTCCATGGCCGGGATATCATGGCGCCCGTTGCGGCGCATCTGGCCAACGGCACGCCCCTGCACAATTTCGGACGTGCCACGGATCGCATCGAGGTCCTTCCGATCTCCTGCCGGGCGGACGTGACCGGAAAGAGCATTCACGGGCAGGTTCTTTACGTTGATCACTTCGGGACGCTCGTGAGCAACGTGCATCGTGAGCAACTGGAATCGCTGGGCCGACCGGGGCATGCGCTTCAGGTACGCTGCGGAGGGCGGAACATCGGCCCCCTCCGAAGCACATTCGGCGAAGTAGCGCCCGGCGCGTTGCTGGCCCTTGTGGGCAGCGCCGATCTGATGGAGATCGCGGTGAATTGCGGTCGGGCGGACGCGTTATTCACCGATTTGGCAGACGTCGTGGTCGAAGTGTCCTGAGCCCATCGGTCGGGCGGGTTCTCGGACGGCGCGGTTAACGGAATCTCGCGGGCGATCGTTCCGTAGGATCACGCCTCTCGGGATCGGGAATCGCCGTTTCTTTCCCGTGACATTGAAGATTTGGTCCAGATTAAACCACAGCCCCGGACTCACCGATCACTTGGTTAGGTCGGTCCGGGGAGGTTCCCCTTCACATGGCAACTGGCGCCGTTGTCGGTGATTGACCGGGTTTTAGTCGGAAATCTGTTTCCAAGGAGAGACACGAATGAACAACGCGACGCAGTTCCCTCAGAGCAACAACACGACGACGACCTGTGGCACGACGATTCCGTTTGACGCCATCAACGACCCGGGTTGCTACGTGTGCAACTGGTCCGGTCACCTGCTGCGGGTCCCCGAGGACGGCGTTGCGGCCGGTCGCTCGCCGCTGATCAACGTCATTGGCAAGGATCAGCTCTTCGTCACGAAGCTCAGCGACAGCCCGTACATCCCGGTGACGAAGGCGCGCATGATCGCCTGCAATCTGGACATCGCGGTGAACTTCTAAGAACGATATCCGGCGCGAGATGTGCCGGAGTTGATTCCGCGAAATGTAAATTCCGGCGGCGAATCTTCGGATTCGTCCGCCGGTTTTTTTTCGCGCCGGCCTTGGGCTCTCCGCACCATCCGTCGCGAAACGGCGCAGCACTTGTCCACCAACGAACCGGCGCGGCAGTGCTGATACGGGGGGCAGGGGAGTGATAAGGGGAGACGCGGGTGCCGCGGCGTCGCGGAGGCGCGCTTCAGATCGGCCGCGATGGGAGCCGACTCCTGCCGCTTGCGGTCAAGATCGGCGGCAATTTCTGCCGACATTCTGTGCAACGCATCAGGAGGATGCGAGAGCGGAGCCGCGCAGGGATGCTCGGAGAACGAGCATCAGGGACGGGGTGCCGCCAGGCTCAGGATGGGCGTCATGTCGGATTGGTCACAGCTCAAGAATCGCGCCCGGGGTCGATGGCAGGTGCCGCTCCTGCTCGCCTCGCTTGGCCTGCTGGGCGTCGCCGCATGGCGGCTTCGCCCCGATCCGCGGTCGTTGCCGCTCGACCGGGCCATTGTCTACCTCGAGACGCTCGAAGAGGGTGGACTGCATAACCGGGTCATTCAGCTGGCCGGGGCGCTGCTGGCAAAGCATCGCGAGCGCGGCGCCGATCTTGGACCCATCTACCGAATCTTGGCGCGAGCCGAGGCCGGGTACGCCAAGGAGGCGGGGGATTCCTCTCAGGCTACATGGGAGCGCATCGAGGAGCACTTTGCGGAGGCCGTGGCGGATAGGGAGCCGCTGACCGGACCCGATCTCGAGCTTCGCGGGTACGCCGCGGAGATGCGGGGTAAGCCGGCCAGGGCGGTCGAGTACTATGACGCGGCGCTGAAACAGGATCTGTCCGAGCCTTGGGAATTGCGGCGTCACGTGTTTCTGCTACGCCGGGATCGGCTGAACATCGACCCCGAAGCCCAACTCGACGAGCTCGACCGCTATCTTGCCGAGGTTCCCGAGCATCGACTGGAGGAGCGCCTTTGGGCTCTCGAGCGACAGATCGAGGTGCTCGATGATCTGGACCGCCTGAAAGAGGCCTCCACGCGGCTGGTGGCCGAGCGACCCCTGTTCGCGGGCACCGACCTGGAGCCCCGGATGGCATTTCTTGAAGCCCTGCTCCTCTACAAGTCGGGGCACTACGACGAGGTGGAGCGGCTGCTGCGGACGCTCCGCAACGACATGGACCGCCTGGACGAGGCCTATCCCATGACCGGCTGGTTGCTGGGCCGCGTGGTGCTCAGCGACGGGGGTCCGCAACGGCCGCAAGAAGCGCTTTCTTTCTTCGAAGACGTGATTCACACGCATCCCGGCAGCGTGTACGCGGCGGCAAGCCGTTTGGGCGCGGCCGAAGCGCTCGCGATGCTGCAACGCGACGACGATGCCATCTCGACCTACCAGGTCGCGCTGGAAGACCTGGATCGCCTGCGGGAACGGAGGCTGATCAATCGGGACGTCGTGCGGACCTCGCTGTCGGTGATGGCGGAGTCCAAGCGTCAGTCGGGGCAATTCGCAGCGGCATTGGGATATGCGGAGCTGGCTGCCAAGCTCGTTGACCGCGACGAAGTCCAGCAGGCGGTCGCGGTATTGGAGCCGCTCGCGCAATTGCAGGTTCTGAGTGCCGAAGAGCTCGAAGGTTCGGTGGACCGGCTTTATGACGCGGCCGACGCCCCGCCGGTGTCACGCCACGCGGAAAGCCGCCGGCTCTTCGAGCGGGCATCGGAAACCTACGGGGAAATCGCTCGCCTGAGCACGTACAACGAGGAGCGGTCGGCCTGGGCAAGCTGGCAGGCGGCGGAGCTCCTGGCGCGGGCGGGTCGCCTGACGGAAGCGGCCGAGCAGTTTGCCGCGTTCGCCCGCGAGCGTCCGACCAACCCCTTCGTTCCCCGTGCCCTGCTTCGCGTGGGTCAGCTCTATCAGCTCGAGGGCCGCTTCGAAGACGCCGTCGCGGCGTTCCAGGAATGCTACCGCCGCTTCCCACGAACGCTGGACGGCGCCCGCGCATTGGTGCCCATGGCGGCTTGCTACATCTCCATGGGGCCGGGCAACGAAGATCTTGCCGAGAAGACACTGCACGTCGTGCTCGAAGACTCCGAGGTGTTTACGCCCGAAGCGCCGGCCTTTGCCGAGGCGCTCTTTCTGCTGGGCGACGTCCTCAACCGGAAGAAGGACAACGAGCAGGCGATTGCCTATTTGACGGAGGCCATCGAGCGCTACCCCGACGATCCGCGCGTATGGCGGGCGCGGTACTTGCTGGCGGATTCCTACCGTCGCAGCGCGGGATCACTTCGCTCCGAGATGGATCAGGCCGCCGTGCCAAGCGAGCGCGATCGGCTGCGCGAGGAGGCGGCCCGCCGTTACGAGCGGGCGAGGCAACTCTACCGGGAGCTGATCGACGAGTACGAAGTCCGCTCGGCAAGCTCGCTGTCGCCGCTCGAGGCGCTGTACCTTCGCCATGCCTATCTCTATGAAGCCGATTGTCACTTCGAAACCCGGGACTATCCGAAGGCACTGAAGCTGTATGAGGACGCCGCCGGTCTGTACGCGGACCGGGTCAGTGCCCTCGCCGCCTACGTGCAGATCATCAACTGTCATGTGTTTCTGGGGCATCGCGGCGAGGCGCGGGCGGCCTTGGCGCGGGCCATGGTGCTGACCGAGACGATGCCGGAGGAGGCGTTCACGTCCAGCATCTCGCCGGAGACGCGCGCGGACTGGAAAAACTACTTTACCTGGCTTGGTGATTCGGGACTGTTCTGATGTACAGGAGTTGCCCATGAACGGCAAGCGCCACGGGGTTGTCGAACGTCGCGCCGCGATCGATCGCGTTATGAGTTTGCTTCGCAGGCAGGACGATCTGTTCGAGCGTCTGGAAGCGCTGTCGCTTCGCCAGAGAAACCTCGTCAGTGAGGATGACACGACCCCGCTGCTGGATGTCCTTGTGCAACGCAAGCGGGTTGTCGGAGAGCTCTCCGCGGTGCACGAATCGCTCGCGGCTGTGCGGCGCGTCTGGTCTCGCTTTCGAGAAGGTCTCGAGGGCGAGCAGCGCGGCGAAGCGGATCGGCTGGTCGCTTCGTCCGCCGCGAGGCTCTCCCGCGTGCTGGAACAGGACGAGCGCGACACGCATGTGCTTTCCGTCCGGCGAAGGGTGACAGCCACGGCGCTTTCCGCGGCACGTGCCACGGGCGAGGCGATTTCGGTTTACCGATCTGCGACCGGTGCGACCGCGGCCGGCCGACTGGATGAGGCGCAGTAATGACCACGACGATTACGGCACCGGCAGATCTGGCCCGGATCCTCGAGACGTACAACGACGTCACCGAGCGGCTCAAGCATTCGCACGAGCTGCTCACGCGCGAGGTGGCCCGACTGCGTGAGGAGCTGCACGAGAAGAACCGCGAGCTTGCCCGCCGCGAGCGCCTGGCGGCGCTGGGTGAAATGGCTGCCGGCGTCGCCCACGAGATTCGAAATCCGCTTGGCGGGATCGGGCTCTACGCCTCGCTGCTTGAAGGCGACCTTCGCGATCGTCCCCGGGAGCAGTCCGTGGCCCGGCAGATCCTCTCGGCCGTGCGTGGTACGGAGGCAATCGTTGAGGACATTCTCGCGTTCGCGCGGGGGGCGGAACCGAATCGACAGACCTGCCGGCTGGCGGGTGTCGTGGACGCGGCACTGACGCAGTGCGCCGTTCGGGCGGTGGAGGGCAAGGTTAACGTCGAAGTCGACCTTCGCCTGACTGGAATGGAGTTGTTCTGTGACCCGGCCCAGGTGGAAAGGGCACTGGTCAATCTCATCAACAACGCCATTGATGCCGCCGGACGCAGCGGCCGCGTGTGGGTCCGCGCCGGCGAGAACAAGCGTGATCCGCACCGCGCGGCGATCGTGGTGGAGGACAACGGACCGGGAATTTCCCCGGAACACCTCCAACGCGTGTTCGATCCGTTCTTTACGACGAAGGACAACGGCACGGGTCTCGGCCTGGCCATCGTTCATCGAATTGCCGAGCAGAACGGCGGTTCGATTTCGGCGACGCACCGTCCGGATGGCGGGGCGCGATTCATCCTGCTGCTGCCACGGGCAAAGGCGTGCAATCAGTCTTAGATGACAGGAGACGACGCGGTATGGCGACAATCTGCGTGGTGGACGACAAGGAGATTCTGCGGGAGAGCGTGGCGGCGACGCTGACACGCGAGGACCATCAGGTTACGACCTTTGCCGACCCGGCGGCGGCGCTGGAGGCCATCCGCCAGTCGCGCTTCGAGCTCGTGCTGACGGACCTGAAGATGCCGGGCATGGACGGGCTGGCCCTGGTTCGTGAGCTTCGCGCCTCGGGCTGCGACGTGCCCGTCATCATGATGACGGCCTACGCCACCGTAGGCACCGCGGTCGAGGCCATGCGCATCGGCGCCTACGACTATATCCAGAAGCCGTTCGAGGCTGATGCCCTTGTAGCGCTGGTGGAACGCGCTCTGGAACACGCCCGACTTCGCCGTGAAAACGAAGCCTGGCGCGTCTCCGTGCAGGACTGGTGTCCGAGTCGAGAGTTGATCGGCTCGTCCGCCACGATGCAGCGTCTGCGCGCCCAGCTCGATCGCGTAGCCGCCGGGCAGGGCACGGTGCTCATCACGGGCGAGTCGGGCACGGGCAAGGAGCTCGTCGCCTCCTATATCCACCGCCGCTCGCCCCGGGCGGATCGCCCCATGCTCTGTGTCAACTGCGCGGCACTGTCGTCCAACCTGCTGGAGAGCGAGATCTTCGGCCACGAGCGCGGATCGTTCACCGGCGCCGACCGCACCCGGAAGGGTAGGTTCGAGCTGGCCGACGGCGGGACGCTGCTGCTCGACGAAATCTCGGAGCTGGCCACCCCTCTCCAGGCCAAGCTGCTTCGCGTGCTCCAGGAGGGTCAGTTCGAGCGTGTTGGCAGCAGCACCACGCGGCAGGCCAACGTGCGCATCATCGCGACGAGCAACCGGGATCTTCGGGAGTGGATCGAGAAGAGACGATTCCGCGAGGACCTGTATTACCGGCTCAATGTCCTGCCTGTTCAGGTTCCGCCGCTGCGGGATCGAATCGAGGACATACCGGAGCTTGCGGAGCATTTCATCGCGCAAGCCGTCCGCCAGAACGGCGTTCACGCGCCGCGCGTTGCGGACGCCACGCTCCGAATCCTGCGCCAGTACTCCTGGCCGGGCAACGTGCGCGAACTGGAAAACCTCTGCCACCGCGCGGTAACGCTTGCCCCCAACGGGACGATCACGCCCGACCTCGTCGAAGGCTGGCTGGGCGGCGGCGTGCGCACGGCGCCAGGGCTCGGGACGCTGCGCGAGGGTCGCATGCTCGAGGACATGGAACGGCAGCTCATCGAACGAACCCTGGCGCAGTTCAACGGGCATCGTGCCAAGTCGGCCAAGGCCCTGGGCATGGGGGTCCGAACGCTGGGCATGAAGCTGAAACAATGGCGGGAGGAGTCCGAGCAGCATCAGCGGACCCAGGAGGCGGTGGAAGTCGGCGTCTGAATTGGGCGCAGGAACTGCGCCGGCGCAGGAACTGCGCTGCGCCAACAACGGAGAATCGTGGCGGACAGCGTCGTCACGGCGGGTTGAGCGGGGTGGCACGGGCGCTGCCCATGCAGCAACGCTTCGACGAGTGTCGCGGAGCCGCCTTCGAGGAAACGAGATGCTGATCGACGCCTTGGGCAACAGCAGTCCGATGGCAGCGCTCACGGCCACAATGGCCTTCAGCGAGGCACGACTTCGCGTGATCGCGGACAATGTTGCCAATGCGAACACCCCCGGATTTCGCGCCAGGCAGCTCGACCCGCGATCGTTCCAAGCGACGCTGGCCGAGGCACTGGCCGATCGCGGCGGGGACGAAACCCGCCCCCTGTGCCTGGACGGTGAGCAGGTGCGGACGAGCGCAGCAGGCTTGTTGGAAACGCGGCCTGAGGAAGTTCCCGTGGAAAATATTCTGTTCCACGACGGGACCAACGTTTCCATCGAGAAGGAAATGGCTGCACTGGCGGAGACCAGCATGACCTACGAGTTCGCCGCGACCATGCTGGGCCAGCGCTTCGACGGCCTGCGCAAGGCCATACGGGGAACGTTATAGAAGACGGCGTCGCGATCCGGCGGAGCCGGATGCACGCTTGCTTGGGAGGTTGAACAGGGATGTTCGGATCGCTCGATGTCAGCACCTCGGCGCTGGTGGCCCAGCGGACGCACTTGGACGTCATCGCGGGCAACATCTCCATGAAGGACACGGTGCGCTTCGAGTCGGGCGAGTACGTACCCTATCGCCGGCGCGTGCCGCTCTTCGCGGCCGGTCAGGCGGGCGACCCGACGAAACCCGGCGTTCATGTGGCTGCCATCGTCGAGGACCCGGCGCCGTTTGGGCTGCGATGGGATCCCGACAGTCCGCTGGCGGTTCGGAGCGGACCGCAGAAGGGATACGTGCGGAGCACGAATGTCGACGAGCATACGGAGATGGTAAACGCGTTGATGGTAACGCGGGCCTACGAAGCGAATGTCTCGGTAATCGAAGCGACCAAGGCGATGACCACGGCGGCCCTGCGCCTCATCGCCTGAAGGTCGACATGAAGGAAACCATCACATGGCCGACCCGGTTCAAAATGCAGCGATCCAAGGCCTGGCGGGAGCACGACCCGCGCCGCCGCCGCGCCCGCAGGGTCCGGTGAATGCGCCTCCGCAGGGAGCGGACTTCCAGTCGATCCTGATCGACAGCCTCAACAAGGTGGACTCCCTGCAACAGCAGGCCGACGAGGGTGTGCAGAAACTCGTCACCGGGCAGACGGACAATGTTGCCGAAGTGCTTGCGGCCGTGAACAAGGCGGGCGTCGCGTTCGACCTGCTCATGGAGGTACGCAACAAGCTCAGCGATGCGTATGAGGAAATCAAGCAGATGCGCGTCTAAGCGAATGTGGAATGAGGAAGTGCGGGCGAGTGAATCATCGAGGTAATGGCAGCGCGCCGTGATCGAACGACTGCGACAACTTTTCCAGCACATCACCGAGCAGTTGCGCGTGCTCAACGTCTCGCAGCGCGTGGCGATCGGCCTGTGCGCGGCGCTGATCGCCGGCTCCCTGCTCTGGTTGCTGCAGTGGTCCACGACGCCGGAGATGGTGCCCTTGGTCAACACCGAGTTCAACTACGACGAGATGAGTGCGGCCGAGGAAGCACTTCGGGCTAACGGCATCAAGTTCCATTCATCGGGAACGCGACTTTTCGTGCGTTCGGCCGATCGGCACAACGCGCTTCGCTTGATCCACTCCGCCGGGGCGCTGCCCGATGGCAGCCTCTTCGATATGGCTGCGGCCGTGAGCGATCAGAACCCGTTTCTTTCTCCCGAGCAGCGCGACTTCGCCTATAACTATGCCCGAGGCAACGAGCTGGCCAAGATCATCGGCACCACGCCGTTCGTGCAAAAGGCGTCGGTGATCATCAATCCGCAGAGCCGGCGCCGGCTGGGGATGCCGGCCGATGCTCCCACGGCGTCCGTCGACGTGACCCTCTCGCCCGGTCGCGAGATGAGCATGGACATGGTGGAGGGGTTCGCCAAGCTGGTTAGCGGGGCGGTCGCGGGGCTCAAGCCTTACGCCGTGACGGTGCGCGATTCCCGCAGCGGACGGTCGTACAGCCTGCCGCATCCCGACGACATCCTGAGCCTGGATTACCTCGACAACGTCAAGCGCAACGAGGAGCACCTGCGCTCCAAAATCGAGAACCAGTTGTCCTACATCCCCGGCGTACGTGTGCAGGTTGCTGTCGAGCTCGATGCCGCCCGGCGCAAGACCGAGGTATACAAGCACGACAAACCCCAGCCGAAGTCCGAAACGACCAAGTCATCGGAGTCATCGTCAGGCAGCCAGGCGTCCGAGCCGGGCGTGCAGAGCAACGTCGGCCTGGCGGTTACCTCGGGCGGGCGCGGACAATCGAGCACCACGGAAGACAGTACGACCGATTTCTATCCGCCGCAGCTTGTGGAAGCACAGACCGTCGAGGACATCCCCCTGTCGCGGAAGCGCGTGACCGCGGCCGTGGGCATTCCGCGCAGTTTCATCGCGGGCCTCGCCGCCAGAGGGCAGGGCTCGGACGACATCGCCGACGATGATCCGGCGTTTGTGAACGCTCGTGACAAACAGGTGGCACGGGTTCGTGCGGCCGTGGAGCGGATCATTCAGACCACGAGTCCGGAAGATGTGCAGGTCGACCTCTTTCCGGACATGACGTGGAGCGCCGAGACCGGAGGGTGGGCGCTGGTGGGCGCCGGCGGGACCGGTGGTGCGGCATCGGCGGATTCGTTGGATCTGCTGGGATTGCTCAAGGGTTACGGTCCTCCCCTGGGGTTGGGCGCTCTGGCCATGATGAGCCTGTTCATGCTCACGCGATTGGCGCGGCGGTCGGCGGAGCTGACCGCACAGAGCATGGTTGACTTCCAGGAGGCGAGCGTCGGCGAGGGTGAAGAGCCCTTTTTGGCGGTCGGGCCCGGGACCGTGGGGCAGGCCCAGCGATCGGAGAGCATGCTCACCGGACACGAGGTGGATGAGGGCACGCTCCGCTACCAGGAACTCAACGAGGAGGTCACCAAACTGGTCAAGGACGATCCACGCGCAGCGGCGGAGCTGCTGCGCCGCTGGATCGAAGACGACGATCGATAGCCCGGGAAGCACACCGGGCAGAACGTCCATGTTCATGAGTGGGGGTAATCGTGCCGGCTGAAGCGGTCAATACAAAGGGAAGAGCGTCCTCGGAGCTCGATCAGTTGAAGGGGCTGACCAAGGTCGCCATCTTCCTGCTCTCGATGGACCGGGAGACGGCCGCGGGACTGCTTCGGCATTTCGATCAGGACACGATCGAGGAGATCACCCGCGAAATCGCCCATCTCGACCGGGTAACGATGGACATGCGCGGCCACATCGTCGAAGAGTATTACAACCTCGCGCTGGCCAGTCAGTACCTCAAGCAGGGCGGCGTGTCATATGCCCGGACACTCCTGGAGAAGGTGCTCAATCCCGAGCAGGCCCGCCGCATCCTGCGCGTGATCGAACAGCAGGTCCACAAACAGCCGTTCTCCTTCCTGGCCAAGACGGATACCGAAAACCTCGCGACGTTCATCCAGGACGAGCACCCGCAGACCATCTCGCTGATTCTCTCGCACCTGCCGCCCAACAAATCCGCAGAGATCCTGGCGAGCCTCCCGAACGCCAAGCAGGTGGAGGTGGTTACGCGTATCGCTCACATGGACAACACGAACCCCGAGGTCATCAAGGAGGTGGAGCAGGGTCTGGAGATGCGACTTTCCGGCTTGGTCTCGCAATCGTACCAGAAGGTCGGTGGCGTGGAGTCGGTGGCGGAGATGCTCAACCTGGCCGATCGCGGCACGGAAAAGGGCATACTCGAATCACTCGAAGCCCAGGACCCCGATCTTGTCGAGCAGATCCGTCGCCTGATGTTCGTCTTCGAGGACATCATGCTGGTCAACGACAAGGGCATCCAGATGGTGCTGAAGGAGATCGAGAACGAGGAACTCGCCCTGGCGCTGAAGACCGCGAGTCCGGAGCTGGCGGACAAGATTTTCCGCAACATGTCCGAGCGGGCCGTGCAGCTTATCAAGGAAGACATGGAATACATGGGACCGGTGCGGGTCAGCGATGTCGAGTCGGCGCAGCAGAAGATCGTCGATGTGGTTCGCCGGCTGGAGGACACCGGCGAGATCATCATATCCGGTCGCGGCGGCGAGAAGGAAATGATCGTCTAGCCGCCGGCTCGTCCGGATCGAAAGGTTGTATCGATGGGTACGGTGATCAAGGCAGGAGAGGTCGGACCGGTCAAGCGGCGGCTCGCAGCCGTCGATTTGTCCGACCATCTTGCCGAAGCCAACAGCGTGATCGAACACGCCCATCGCCAGGCGGCGCAAATCACTGCTACGGCCCGCGAGGAAGCCCGGGCGATGCTGGATCAAGCCCGGCGGGAAGGTCACGAAGCCGGTTACCAAACCGGGCATGCCGAAGGAACCGATACCGGCCGTCGGGAGGCGTTCGAAAAGGCCACCCAACAGTTCACCGAGCAGCACGGCCGACTGGCCGCCGCCCTGGCGCAGGCCATCGAATCACTGGAATCCATGAAGGAGGATCTGCTCATCGCCGCAGAGCGGGACGTGCTCTCGTTTGCCGTGGACGTCGCGCGGCAACTGACATTCCGGATCGGAAGCCTCCACTCCGAATCGGCGGGCGCGAACCTCCGACGGGCGCTCGACACGGTCTCCACGCGTACGGACATCACCGTTTTCGCCAATCCGCAAGATCACCAAACGCTAGAGACGTTTGCTTCGCAACTCGCTGAAGCCGGAAAGACGGCCCGTCATATCGCGATCGTGAAGGAAGAAGGCATTTCGCCCGGTGGGTGCCGCGTGGAGGCGGGAGCGACTTCGGTCGATGCCACGCTGGAAACGCAGATCGCGGACCTCGTTTCGCTGCTCGTCGGCGAGGAGGCCCGCCGTGATTGAACTGTTCGCCCAGCAGCGCGATCTCCTGCGGCAGGGCAGTTGGCCGCGCATCGCCGGTCGTGTGGCGGAAGTTACAGGCCTGACCCTCGTGGCCGACGGGCTCCCCGCGCCGGTGGGCTCCCTCTGCCGCGTGGATCGCGCCACCGACGGCCCGCTGGAAGCACAGGTCGTGGGCTTCCGGGGTGAGGGTGCCATACTGATGACACTCCAGGAGCCGCTCGGCGCTCGCCCGGGCGACCGGGTAGAAACGCTGCCGCAGCGTCAGCATGTCCCTGTGGGTCGGCAGATGCTGGGGGCCATTCTCGACGGACTGGGCAGACCGATCGGCGGAAATACGGGCTTCACGGTCGAGGCGCATTATCCGGTCTATCGCGACGCACCGCCCGCCCTGGAGCGATCGCCTATCCGCGCGGCCCTGCCCACGGGCGTTCGCGCGATTGACGCCATGCACACCGTCGGCGGCGGCCAGCGCCTGGGCATATTCGCCGGAACCGGCGTGGGCAAAAGCGTGCTGATGGGCATGATCGCTCGTTTCACGGCCGCCGATGTCACCGTCGTGGCCCTGGTCGGGGAGCGCGGACGCGAAGTTGGAGACTTCCTCCGCAAGGAACTGGGCGATGAAGGGCTGAAACGCTGCGTGATGGTGATCAGCACGTCGGATGAATCACCCGTGCTGCGCGTGCGCGCGGGCTTTGTGGCCACCGCCGTGGCGGAGTATTTTCGCGATCTGGGCCGGAACGTGCTGCTCATGATGGATTCAACGACGCGCATGGCCATGGCCCAGCGTCAGATTGGGCTTTCCGCCGGCGAGCCCCCCACAACGCGCGGCTACCCACCCAGCGTTTTCGCAATGCTGCCGCGGCTTTTCGAACGCAGCGGACGGACCCGCACCGGCAGCATCACCGGACTCTACACCGTGCTCGTCGAAGGCGATGACATCAACGAGCCGATCTCCGACGCCATTCGTGGCATCCTCGACGGGCACGTCTGGCTGGCCCGCGATCTGGCCAACCGTGGCCACTTCCCCGCGATCGCCGTGCTCGACAGCATCAGTCGTGTCATGGTTGACGTCGTGGATGAAGAGCAGGTTGCCGCGTCCCGCGAGGTACGACGCGTGCTCGCGGTGTGGCGGGATATCGAGGACCTGGTCAATGTCGGCGCCTACGCGCCGGGAACAAGCGTGGAATTCGATGTGGCTGTGAAACTTAAACCCGCCATCGACATGTTTTTGCGTCAGGACATGAGAGAGCGGGCGGAATTCGATTCGACGGGATCGCGACTCAAGGAACTGGCGGCTCAGATCCAGGCTGCGCGGACGCAGCTTTCGGCGATGAGGAAATCGGCCGGTGGCGCGAGCGGTCATGTGGCACCACGCGTCGCCTAAGGGACCATTGTCATGGCGGGACGTTTCCGCTTTCGTCTGGAGGTCGTTCAGCGCCTGCGGCAAGTCGCCCGGGATCAGCAGCGCCGCGCACTCGCCGAGGCGATCGCCGCCGTGCAGACGTCCGAGAACTACGTTGACGACCTCAACCGCAGCCTTCGTGATTCGCTCATGCACGCATCGACGCAGCGGCAAGGCGAAAGTCTCGATCTGTCCGCCCTTCGAGCCGAACAGCGCCACCGCGCGTGGCTGCATGAACAACTGCACTTGGCCGGCGAGCGCGTCGTCCAGAGCCGCGCGGAACTTCAGCGGCAGCGGGAACTGCTGGCCGAGGCGACAAAGAATCTCCGCGTGATCGAGAAGCTCCGCGAGCGACGCTGGAGGCGACACCGGGAAGAAGTTCAACGGGAAGAGCAGGCCGTGGACGACGAAGCCGCCGCGAGCGTTGTACTTCGCCGCGTGCAATGGGAGTCCCGGAGCCGGTCCTAATCGACCGAAGCGGAATCGCACATGATCAGCCAGCCCTCGCTATTTCGACGCCTTTATGATTCGGTGGCGCTGTTTGCGCTGCTGAACCTGCTCGTCTTCGGCGGGCTGGGGGCGTACGCGATCTTCGCCGGGGGAATTTCGCCGGAGAAGGTCCAGGCCATCGTGGCCGTGATGCGCGGGGCGAAAGTGGCGGGGCCCGATGTGCCGCAACCGCCTGGGGAACCGTCAGCGCCGTCTGAGATGGAAACCGAAGCGGCTGCCGTCCCTGCGGACGCGGAGAAGATCGAAATCATGCAACGTGAAGCGGAGCGCATCAAGGAGGAGCTCCGCCAGCGCCTGGCGCTGAACAACAGCATACTCCTGCGAATCCAGGCTGAACGGGAAGCGTTTGAAAAGGAACAGGCCGAGGCGGCAAAACGCGAAGCCGAAGCTGCCCAGGAGCGTGATACGGAGGGCTTCCGCAAGCAGATCGAAATCCTCGAAGGGCTTAAGCCCAAGGCGGCTGTTCTGCATCTTCTGGGTCAGGGCGATCCCGACGAAGCGGCGCGCCTGCTCGTCGAGATGGAAACGCGCAAAGCGCAGAAGATCGTGCAGGCTGCGACGGAGCCCGGACAACTGCAGCGCATGATGATCATTCTCCAGCGCATGCGCGAGGTGTCTCCGGAAAAGTCAGCGGAAATCTCAGGGGGAGAGTCCGGTCCATGAGCGGCACCGCAACAGCGCTGACCTATCGCGGTGCGCCATTCGACGCACCGGCGAAGTCTCCGTGGACGAAGCCGCGCGGCAGCGACGAGCGCGAGGTGCCGATCCCCGCCGACGGCGATACCTTTGCCGGGTTGCTCAATGCCGTGAGCGTGTCACCGACCAGCACGCAGGCCGTTGAAGTCGGCGGCGCCAAGGGCATGTTCGAGGCGCCCGCGAAAGAGGGCCGGCAGGGCCGGCTGGAAACGCTCACCAGCGATGCGCGCGCAGATGCACTCAGCGGCCGGGCGGATGCACGATTTGAACAGGCCAGCGTCACCGCCCGACGGAAGGCGAGCGTGGCTTCGGCGGAATCTCGGCTCCCAGACTCGGCAGCGACGCCATCGGCGCTCGACTCATTTGGTGTCGGTTTTCAGAAAACGGATCGAGGATCCGCAGTTACCCAGGATGCGGTTCAGCCCGATTCTCAACCCGCACCGAGGCTCGATGCCGGGAGAGTAGTGCCGGGACCGCGGCAGGATACGCCCGGCCTCCGTGGGCGCGCAAATCAGACATCACCAATAGCGAACTCCGGGACGCATGTTGGCTCTCAACCGGCGGCAGAATCGACGACGAGTGTCACGCCGTCGGCATCGTCTTCTCCGACCACCCAGACTTCGCTGACAAGACCGGCCCAGCCCGCCGGGCAAATCGCTCAGATCCTGGCCGGTCGCGGTGAAGGTGAGACGGGCCGGACCACAGCTTTTTCACCCGGTCCGGGAGCACAAGACGCCCGCTCGTCGAGCACCTCGCGCGAATCGTCAGCGTCGAAGTCGACCGGCGAGAGCGACCGGCCCGGCAGCTCGTCGCAGTCGAAGGAATCTGGCGAGCCACTGCGTCCCGGCGCCTTCGATGACCTTGTCCGCTCGATTCGTCTACGCACGGCCGACCGATTCTCCTCCGCCCGGTTGCACCTCGACCCGCCGGAACTGGGCCGAATGCGCGTCGACGTCCGGCTGGAAGGCGATGCCCTTCAGGTCGACGTGCACACCGAAACCCCCGAGGCGCGCAACGTCGTGCATGAGCGCATCAACCAGCTCCGGCTTGCCCTGGCGCATGCCGGCGTGACCGTCGATCGAATCGATGTGAACGTGAACCCGAACCCCGCGACCGCGGACTTTTCCGCGGGCGGATTCGACTCCGGCGATGTTCGTCAACGCGAATCGTCAGGCGAGGGACCGCGCGGTGCGCGGAGCAGTGACGAAAGCAAGGGAGCGGAGGTTTCCCGCTCGGTTATGGAAACGGGATCGAGTCCGACGAACCCGGCATGGAGGCGGATCGATATTCGAATCTAGGACGGCGCGACGCAGACGTTCTCAGCGACAGCGAGTGAACGGACGCCCGCCGATCGGTAAAAGGAGCGACCAACGTGCAGACCCCCGCGGTATCAGAAACGACGACGAGCACGCCGAGCGCCAGCCGCGCCAGCGGATTTGAGGATCTCCGCAGCGAGGACTTCCTCAAGCTGCTCATTACCCAACTGACGACCCAGGATCCCCTCGAACCGACCGGAAACGAGGAGTTGCTCCAGCAGATTTCCTCCATTCGCGATATTGAACTCTCCACGAGCCTTACCGATTCGCTCAAGTCGCTCACCGGACAGCAGCGTTACGCTTCGGCTGCGGCGCTCATCGGCCAGCACGTGACGAGCACGCCCGATGAATCGGGCCAGGCCTTCGGCGGCGTGGTGACCGGCGTTCGCTTTGATGCTTCGGGTCAAGCGCTGCTCCGGCTCTCCGACGGCACGGAAATGCCGCTGGAGCGCGTGGGCACCGTCGTCTCGGCGCTGGAGGCGGCGCGTCTCCTCATAGGAAAGATCGTCACGGGTGTCGATCTCCGCGATCCGTCAAAGCCGGAAGCGGTCGAAGGGTTGGTAACCACCGCCCGTCAGGACGACACCGGCGACGTGGTTTTAGAACTGGACACCGGAGAGTCGCTCCGATTGCGCGACATCATCAATGTCACGGCCGCCGGCGAGGTCTGATGGTTCGACCGGCAACCGCCGACCCCGCATGATGTCGCGATAGAGTGTACGGAACGAGGCAAAGAAGGGTCACGCATATGTCACTGAGCGGAGCCATGCTGACCGGGTTCACCGGGATTCAGAGCAACAGTGTTGCGGTCGATGTGGTCGGCGACAACCTCGCCAATCTCAACACCACGGCGTTCAAGGGTCAGCGGACGCTGTTCGAAACACTGTTCTACCAGACGCTCTCCGAGGGCGAGGCGCCGAGTGACACCTCCGGAGGCGAGAATCCGGAGCAGGTCGGACGCGGCGCTACGATCGCGACGATCCAGCGTAACTTCGGGCAGGGCAACATCGAGAGCACGGCATTTCCCAGCGACCTGGCCATTGAAGGCGAGGGCTTGTTCATCCTCAACGGGCCCGACGGCACACCCGTCTACACCCGTGACGGTGCCTTCCGGCTGGACAACACGCAGACGCTCCGGTCTGCCGAGGGTAACGCCGTCCAGGTCTTTCCGGCCGACGACGCCGGACAGATTAATCCGTCGAGCTTGTCCGACCTCGTGATTCCTCTCGGCTCGACCGGGCCGGCGATTGCCACCACCGCCGTGGAGATGAACGGCCAACTCAACAGCACGACCAACATCGCCACGGCCGGTGCCGTCGTAACGTCCCAACCGCTGATGACCGCGTCCGGCGCCGCCACGACGACCACAGCACTGACCGAGCTGATCGATGACAACGGCCTGCCGCTGTTCGCCTCGGGCGATGAACTCGCCATCAACGCGAGCAAGGGAGGCCTCGCAATTCCCGAATCGACGTTCGTTGTGGGCACGACCGGCAACACCGTGGGTGATCTGGCCGGGCACCTGGAGACCGTGCTCGGGATCAACACCGACCCCGCCACCGGCGGCGTGCCGGGGGTGGCCGTCGGCGACGGAACCACCTGGCCCGCCGGGTCCCTCGTCCTCCAGTCCAACTTCGGCGAGATCAACGCGGTCGCGCTCGACGCCGGTTCGGTCGTGAACCGTACGGGAGTTGTGCCTTCCCCGCTTTCGTTCTCGACCGTCGAGCCCGCCGTGGGCGAGGGCGTGACCACCAGCTTCCGCGTCTTTGATTCGCTAGGCAATCCCGTCGATGTTCGTCTTCGCGCGACGCTCGAGTCGAAGTCGGACACCGGCACTGTCTGGCGGTTCTACGCTGAGTCCATTGATGACACCGATCTGTCACCAGTCCTCGGAACCGGGACCATCACCTTCGACGCCAACGGCCAGTTCGTCGCCTCGACCGGGACACAACTCGACATCGATCGGGCGGGAACCGGCGCGACGACGCCGCTGACGTTCGACCTGGACTTGTCCGCCTTGACCGGATTGGCTTCGGCCGACGGCGATTCGCAACTCATCATGGACAATCAGGACGGCGCCCCGGCCGGTATCATGACCGGGTTCTCCATCGATGAGTCCGGTGTGGTCACCGCGGCGTTTTCCAACCAGCAGACGCAGGTCCTCGGGCAGGTGGCCCTGGCAACCTTCATCAATCCGCAGGGCCTGGTAGCGCTGGCCGAGAACCTGTTTGTCCCGGGCGTGAACTCCGGTGATCCCCAAGTCATCGAGCCGCGAACCGGCGTGGCCGGTTCGATCCGCGCCGGCGCCTTGGAGCAGAGCAATGTCGAGATCGCCCGGGAGTTCGTCAGCCTGATTCAATCCTCCACGGGAATCTCGTCCGCCGGACGCGTGGTGCGCGTGGCCGATCAGTTGTTACAGGAGCTGTTGCTCATCGTCCGCTGACGCGGCGCCCGGCGAATCGTACGGCATTGGAGAGAATCGACATGGTAACCCTGACCCGGCTGGACAAGCGCGTGATCGTGCTCAATGCCGACCTGATCAAGATGCTCGAGGCGACGCCGGACACGATCGTGACGCTGATCAACGGGGATACGCTGATCGTTCGAGAATCGGTCGAGGAAGTCGTCGATCGGACCATCGAGTACCAGCGGCGGGTTCGTGGCTTGCAGGTGGTATCGTAGGGGCTCTTATCGGACGTAAACGCAGCGCGGGGGCAATATCGATTCCTTCGGAAACCCCGCGGCCTGCTTCAACCGGCGGCGATCACCCGGTCGATAGACTTCTGGAGTATGCAGTCAACGGTTCTACTCCCAGCGCGGACTTTTCATGGACATCGCGACAATTATCGGTCTGGTCATGGGTTGCGGGCTCATCACCTGGGCTATTCTTAGCCAGACCGGACTCAATACGTTTGTTGACCCCCCCTCCATCGCCATCGTCTTCGGCGGCGCCACCAGCGCTGCGCTGATCAGCTTTCCGATCCGCAACGTCATCGGCGTCGCCAAGGTGGTCAAGACCTGCTTCTTCTCCAAGGCGCGGGATCCGCACGTGCTCATCTCCGACATGGTCCGCTACGCCGAGGTTGCCCGCCGTGACGGCATCCTGGCTCTGGAGAACGTGACCCAGACCATCACCGATCCGTTCCTCGTCTCGGGCATTCAGATGGCCGTGGACGGCACCGATCCCGACCTGATCGAGAACATCATGATGAACGACCTCGAGGCCGTGGAGCAGCGCCACGCCGAGGGGAAAGCCCTTTTCGACAACCTCGGCAAGTACGCTCCGGCATTCGGCATGATCGGTACGCTGATCGGCCTGGTCATCATGCTCAAGAATATGTCCGATCCCGAATCAATCGGTCCGGCCATGGCCGTCGCCCTCCTTACCACCTTCTACGGGGCCTTGCTGGCCAACCTGATGGCGCTTCCCATGGCCGATAAGCTTGCCCTTCGCAGCCGGGAAGAGCTGCTGCTCAAGATGATCGTCATCAAGGGGGTGATGGCCATCCAGTCGGGCGATAACCCGCGCATCGTGGAACAGAAGCTCAAGACATTCCTTCCCCATCGGGCTCGCTTCAAGGGTGAGGAAGCAGGTCGGGAATCGGAAGCTGCCTAGGAACTGCCGTGGCTCGCAAGAAACCGGAAACACCGGCCGGCGCCCCCGAGTGGATGGTGACGTACAGCGACGTCATGGGACTTCTGTTGTGCTTCTTCGTCATTCTCGTCTCCATGAGCGAGATCAAGAAGGACGAGCGCTTCCTGGAAGTCATGGAGTCATTGCGCCGGGCGTTCGGCGGGCACGTCGGCACTGTCGGAGCCATCCCCGTCCAGCAGCCGCCTCAGAACTCGATTATCGCCCGCCTTCTCGAGATCGACGTCCCCGAGCTCTCCGAGGTCAAAGGGGACACGGACGAGGTCGGCATCAAGGGCAAGAACTTCCGTGTCACGAACGTGCGCGACGGGCTCGAAGTCGTCGTCGGAGGCCTGATCGCTTTCGATCGCTTCAGCGCCACGCTGAAGCCCCAGGCCCGGGATTTGATTGCCCAGACCGCCGAGCGAATTCGCGGGTACAACACCAAGATTCTCATCCGCGGGCACGCCACCAACGAGCCGCTTCCGCCCGACTCCCTGTACAAGGACGCCAGCGACCTGTCCTACGCCCGGGCCCGTGCCGTTGCCGATGAACTTGTACGCAGTGGCGTCCGCAGGGAGCGCCTCGCCCTTGTGGCGGTGGGAGATTCAGAGCCCCTTGTCCGCCAGGCGTACACCGAGCGCCGCCGGGCACTTAACCGACGCGTGGAAATCCTGGTCACGGAAGACCTTGTGGAAGATTTTGCCGGCTCCACCCAGGAGCAGGACATGAACCAGGAGTCCTCCGATGGCCGCTGAACCAACGTCGACCGAATCTGCGGCGCCGCCGAAGACGAGCAAGAAGGGCAAGCTGATCCAAGGCGGTGTCATTCTGGCATTGATGGCCGTGGAAGGCGTGGCGATTTTCTATTTTGCCAATTCGCTGAGCCCCGCCCCCACGAGTGCGCAGGGCGCGATGGTGGCCGGCCGGTCAAGCGAGGCCGAAGCGGCGTCCGATACTGGGAAACTCTCCGAGATTGAAATTGCGGAGTGCCGCACCAGCAATGGGGCCTCGGGCAAGCTGGTCTACTTTCAGGTGAAAGTTGTGGCCCTGGTGGACCCCCTCCGCCTGGAAGACGCCAAGAAGCTGATCGAGGCCAACAAAGGAAGGATCCAGGATCGCATCAACTTCGTTTTTCGAAGCGCAGATCTTGCGCATCTGGCCGAACCCAATCTGGACACGATCAAGAGAAGGATTAAGTTCGAACTGGACAGAATCCTGGACGATCCCAAGCTGGTGCAGCAGGTCCTCCTGCCCGATTTCACACCATCCGGAAACGGCCTTTGATTATCGGGCTCGGCGGCAATGCTCCGATAATACCTGCGGGAGTGGACGCGGACGGGCCGCGCCCCCGGACTTTTGAGGTGACGCGCCGATGCCGACTGGCGGAATGGACGACGCCTTCGGAGCGGAGGGCTTCTCGCAAGAGGAGATCGACGCGCTGCTTTCCAACGCGGGTGGAGAACCCGCGGCCGATCCGCCGCGCAAAGAGCCTCCGTCCGAGGAAGCCTCCGGCGGATTCAGCCAGTCCGAAATCGACGCCCTGATGAACGGCGGCGATTCTCCGGAAGACGGTCCCGAGCCTGCCGCAGAGGCTTCGACGGAACCCGACGAGCGGCTCGATTCCATGGGCCGCCCGTTTGACGCCGCCGCGGCCGAGATGCAGGCCGCCATCGAGGAGGAGCGACGCGCGGCCGCGAAAGCGGCGCCTACGGCAAGCGCGGCACCTCCACCGCTCCCACCCGATGCCCGGCCGCCTCACCTGGCTGATCTCTCCGGCGCCGCGTCCGCGACGTCCGAAGAGATAAAGCGCGTTACCATGCTCAGCGACGTGAATCTTCGGGTGAAGGTACAGCTGGGCAAGACGCGCATGCTGATTGAGGACGTGCTGCAACTCGGCGAGGGCAGCGTTGTCGAACTCGACAAGTTGGCCGGGGATCCCGTCGATGTGCTCGTGAATGATCGTCTCGTCGCTCGCGGCGAGGTCTTGGTGCTCAACGACAGCTTTTGCGTGCGGATCAGCGAAGTGGTTTCGCAGGATCCGCACCGCGTAACCGTGTAGGCTATGGCGATCGTGATTCGGCGGAGCCGATGGATCGACGCGCGCCGGCCCCCGGGCCGAGGGGGATTCCTCTGCGCGCTGCCCGCACTCCTTTCCCTTCTGGTTTCGACGCAACCTGGACTCTCCCAGTCGCCCGGTTCTCCCGGTCCCCATGCTCCCGCAACCCAGGTCAATCGCGCGGCCGAGGTGGAGGATATCGCCGCCAAGGGCGAATCAGGTGTCAGCTCGGAGCACGAAGGGGATCCGCCGGTCGAATCAATAGCCGATCATGACCCCACTACCGACCCGAATCCGGACAATGCAGGCGGCACGGCGTTGGAATCAGCCTCAGATTCCGGGCCCCCAACATCAAGCATGGATGCCACCTCCGCGCCGACTCGCGCGGATACGAGCGCCGTGCAGATGTTGCCGCCGCGCACCGGCCGTTCGCGCAGCCCGACCAATGTCCAGACCGCGGCGCCTCGCGAAGCGGTACCGCCGTCGCCGAGCGTCGGGTCCCTCTGGCAGGGCCTCTGGCCGCTGGTCGTCGTACTGGGCCTGGTGGGCGCCGGCGCCTATGCCCTCCGCCGATGGGTACCGGGCCGCGTCGCCGCCGAGAGTCGTTGTGTACGGGTCGTCGGGCGGTCCTCGCTCGGCGTGCGGCAGCAGGCCGTGCTTCTGCACGTCGGCCGGCGCCTCGTTCTTGTGGGTCTTGCCGGTGATCGCATGGCCACGCTCTGCGAAATCTCGGACGCCGACGAAGTGGCGACGTTGCTGGCGCAGAGTTCGTCGCCGCCGGCGCACGAAGGTTCGATCTTTGAGCAGCTTTTCACCCGGGAGCGGCGAGGCTTTGACGACGCCGCTTCGGAAAACGTTGAACCGCCCGATATCGACCACCGCCACCACCGCGAATCTCGGCCCATGGCCGAGCTGTTGCGGCGGCTGCGATCGATGTCGTCCGCTTGAATGCGGGCGTCGCATGGATGCGGCGCGAAACATGCTCGCGCGAAGGAGTCGCGCATATTGCTGTCTTGCCTCACGACATCCTGTCGAACGTTGTGCGTCCCGGCCGTGCTGCTGGTCGTGCTGATCGGCGCGGCATCCGCCCGGGCACAATCGGCACCCACTCCGGCCCGACCGACGCCCACGCCCTCCGCGCCAATTACCCAGGAGCCGGCAACCGGTGCCAACCCGCTGAACGTTCCCGATCTGTCGGGGATCGTTCCCACGGCCGGCGACCGCGAGGGCGTCAGTACGACGCTACGCATTCTGGTCCTGCTGACGGTCCTTACGCTTGTGCCGTCCGTGCTGGTGATGACCACGTGCTTCCCGCGGATCATTATCGTGCTGGCGCTGCTTCGTCAGGCCGTCGGTACGCCACAGCTTCCGCCCAGCCAGGTCCTGCTCGGCCTCTCGCTGTTCATGACGTTCATGATCATGTCGCCGACGTGGTACCAGCTCCAGGCCGAAGCCGTCACGCCCTACCTGGATGGGAAGATGGGGCAGGAAGAGGCCTTCGAAATCGTCAGCGCGCGCATGAAGGGTTTCATGTATCGGCAGATCGAGCAGACCGGGAACTTCGAGGATATTTACCTCTTTCTGGAGTATTCCCGAGGAGCGCCGATTCCACCCACCGAGCAGGTGGCCGTCGAGAGCGTGCCGCTGAGCGTCATGATTCCGGCATTCCTTCTTAGCGAGCTGAAGACCGCATTCATCATGGGCTTCCGCATCTACCTGCCGTTCCTGGTCATCGACATGGTCATCGCGACCATCCTGATTTCCATGGGCATGATGATGCTCCCGCCCGTATTGATTTCGCTGCCGTTCAAGCTGCTGCTCTTTGTGCTGGCGGACGGATGGCACCTCGTGGTGGAGACGTTGCTGTACAGTTTTGTGTAACTGCAAAGCAGGTGAATCATGGCCATTGGCGAAGCGTTGGAAATCGGCCGGCATGCACTGTGGATCGCCTTGACGACCTCGGCGCCCATTCTCCTGATCGGGCTCGCCGTGGGACTCCTGATCTCTCTCTTCCAGGCCGTGACCCAACTGCAGGAGCAGACACTGACCTTCGTGCCCAAGATCGCAGCCATGATCATCGCCGCGGCCATCTTCATCCCCTGGATCGCCGGGCAGATGGTCGCCTACACAGTGGAGATGCTGGGGACACTGCCCTGGTGAATATGAAAGCCGTTGGCCTGAGCCATGCCCTGGTCCCTATTCGACATTCTCCTTGGTCTGCCGACTTACGCCCTGGTGCTCTTTCGCATCAGCGGACTGGTGCTGACGGCGCCCGTGTTCGGCAGTCCCATGATGCCCATTCGCGTGCGGGCGGCACTGGTCATTACGCTGGCGGCCATGATCTTCCCGCTGGTTTCGAGCCAGGCGCCGCCGGTCGTTTCATTGGGAAGCGTTGTCGCCGGAGCAGTGAGCGAGGTCATCATCGGCATGGCCATCGGACTTTCCCTGACCATCATGATCACCGCAGCCGACGTCTGCGGGCGGATGGTCGCCCAGCAGGCCGGCATCGCCCTGGGACAATCGGTCGATCCGACGTTCAACGAAGAGAGCACCGCCGTCGAGCAGCTTTACACGATCGTTCTCATCTTCGTTTTCCTGCTTTCCGGCGGCCACCGGGCGATGATGCGCGCCCTGCTGGATACATTCGGCGTGATCCCGCTGCTCACGTATCACCCGAGCGAAACGCTGATGCTCCTGCTCGTCGAAGTCCTGGGCGCGGCGTTTGTCGTGGGCGTTCGCCTGGCGGCACCCGTGCTCATCGCCCTGATGCTTACGGAATTGGCCATGGGTTTCCTGACGCGCACGATGCCGCAGCTCAACATCCTCTCGGTGGGATTCACCGTGCGCGTGATGGTGACGATCGGGGCGGCCGCGCTGGCCCTCGTCGCCGGCGAAGACCTGTTGGTGTCCGCCGTCTTTGACGCCATCGCCATGGTGCGAGCGGCATTCGGATTGGGATAAGTGTGGGTGTGAATCATGGCATTGGGTGCCGACGAACGGACCGAACCTGCAACGCCGCGCCGAAAGGAAGAGGCCCGGAAGAAAGGGCAGGTTGCGCGCAGCCAGGAGTTGCCCGCGGCCGTCGCCCTGCTGATTCCGCTTTGCGTTCTGTACGTCGTGGGCGACGATCTCTGGCAGGCGATGGAGGCGATCCTCCGCACGGCACTGACCGCGGACGCGCCCCCGAATCCCGCCGAAGTCCCCGTCTTTCTCAAGGCCATCGGGCGGGAATTGCTCTGGCGGCTCGGCCCGCTCCTGCTCATCGTCTTCGCGGCGATTCTCGGCTCGCTGCTCGCCCAGGTGGGGCTGCTGCTCACGCTCCATCCGCTTACGCCGTCGTTGAGCAAAATCAATCCCCTGAGCGGCATCCAGCGCCTCTTTTCCATGCGCATGCTCATGACCACGGCAATCAACCTGGCCAAGCTCGTGCTGGTGGTCACCATCGTGGTGCTGACGCTCCGCGATCGCTCGGCCGAGATCCTCTTCGCCCTGACGCTCGGCGCGTCGGACGTGCTTCTCCTCGGCGCGCACCTGACCTTCGAACTCGGCATTCGCCTGGCGGTCGTCCTGTTTGTGCTGGCGCTGGCCGATTTCGCATGGCAGCGCTTCCGCCACAGCCAGGATCTGCGCATGACCAAGGAGGAAGTGAAGGACGAATACCGCAGCATGGAGGGCGACCCCAAGCTCAAGGCACGACGTCGCCAGGTGCAGATGCAACTGGCCATGCAGCGATTGCGAAAGGACATGGCCAAGGCCGACGTCGTGATTTCCAATCCCACCCACGTCGCGGTGGCCATTCAATACGATGCGACCGAGATGCCCGCACCGCAGGTCGTGGCCAAGGGAGCCGATTACGCCGCGCTGCGCATTCGGCAGCTTGCGTCGGAGTATGGCATCCCCGTGGTGGAGCGTCCGCCGCTGGCGCGGGCCGTCTTCGCTTCGGTGGAGGTTGGTCAGTACATCCCGGAACGATTCTACCGGGCGATCGCGGAGATCCTGGCCTACGTGTACGAGTTGACCGGCCGTTCCCCGGTTCGGGCGGCATGACAGTTTGATTGCGGTCTACTTCGGCGCGAAGCGACCCTCGCTTTGAGTCGAAGTGACAGGACGAACGGATGGCGAAATCGAAGCTGCCAAACTTGCGGTTTCTCGACGTGCTGAGCAGGTACTACGGTGCCGCTTTGCCCGTGGCCGCGCTGGCGCTGATCCTCGTCATCCTCATTCCATTGCCCACCTCGGCGATGGACTTCCTGCTCTTGATCAATATCACGCTTTCCGGCGTCGTCCTGCTGACCGTGATGTACATCGCCGGGCCCCTGGAATTCTCGTCCTTCCCGTCGCTGCTCCTCGGGCTGACGCTGTTCCGCCTCGTGCTCAACATCGCCACGACCCGCCTCATCCTGACCGATGGCGACGCCGGGCAGGTGATCGAGACGTTCGGCGGATTCGTTGCCCGCGGATCGCTGGCCGTGGCGATCATCATCTTCGCCATCGTGGTCATCATTCAGTTCGTGGTCATCACCAAGGGCGCCACGCGCATCGCCGAAGTGGCCGCGCGATTCACCCTCGACGGCATGCCCGGCAAGCAGATGGCCGTCGACGCCGACCTCAACGCGGGAACGATCACGGAGCAGGAAGCCAAACAGCGCCGCTCCGAAATCACCCGCGAAGCCGACTTCTACGGAGCCATGGACGGTGCCAGCAAGTTCGTCCGCGGCGACGCCATCGCCGGCATCATCATCACGCTCATCAACATCGTCGGCGGCGTGTACGTCGGTCTCGTGCAGATGGGACTCCCGCTCAGCGAGACCCTCCGCCGCTTCACCATCCTGACCATCGGCGACGGACTCGTCTCCCAGATTCCCGCCTTCATCGTCTCCATCGCCGCGGCCATGCTCGTTACCCGTTCCGCGTCGAAGAAGAGCTTGGGCGACGAATTGCTGGGGCAGCTCACCGGCCAGCCGGTGGCGCTGGTGATTACGGCGGCGTTCCTGCTCGTGCTGGGTCTCACACCGCTGCCCAAGATTCCGATCCTTGGGCTCGCGCTCTCGACGGTTACCCTCGCGTTTGTGCTCAACCGCCGCACGCAGGTGGCGCTGGCTGCGGCGTCGGCCGCGAAAGCCAAGGCCGCGCAGCCCTCCGAGCGCGTCGAGAAGCACATCGCTCCCGATCCCATGGAACTCGACGTCGGCTACGGGCTCATCAAGCTCGTCGATCGCAAACAGGGCGGCGACCTGCTCGACCGCATCACCAATCTCCGCCGGCAAATTGCCCAGGAGCTCGGCATCGTCGTGCCGCCCATTCGCATTCGCGACGACATCCGCCTTCAGCCCAACGAGTTCCGCGTGAAGATTCGCGGGCTCGAGGTCGGCAAGGCCGAGATCATGCCGGGGCAACTGCTCGCCATCGACTCCGGTGCCGTCACGCAGCGCGTCAACGGTACGGAGACCAAAGAGCCGGTCTTCGGACTCGCGGCTCTCTGGATCGACGAGAGCCAGCGCCACGAAGCCGAGCATCGCAACTACACCGTGGTCGAGCCCAGCAGCGTCGTGACCACGTTCATTCAGGAGATCATCCGTCGCCACGCGGACGAGCTGCTCACGCGGCAAGAGGTCGCCCGCCTCATCGACAACCTCCGCGAACGCTCGCCGAAGCTGGTCGAAGAGGTTATCCCCGATGTCCTCAAGCCCGGCGAGATCCAGCGCGTACTGCAGGCGCTATTGCGCGAGCGCGTTCCCATCCGCGACCTCGAATCGATCATCGAAACGGTCGCGGACATCGCTCCGCGCACCCGCGATACGGAAATCCTCACCGAATACGCCCGCAGCGCCCTCGCCCGCACATTGTGCCATCTGCACAAGGCAGACGACGGCCGCATTCACTGCATTACGCTCGCTCCGGCGGTGGAGGAGTTGATCGGCAAGAGCCTGGATCGTTCGGATCGCGGAACGGTGCTTACGCTTCCCGGCGCCGTGCAGACGCGCATCGTCGGTGCCATCCGCGAGCTGCTGCAGAAAGCCGCGTCCGCCAATCGCGGCCGCTTTCCCGTCGTCCTGTGTCCTCCGCAGATACGCCCCTGGGTGCGGCGGATGATCGAGGTGCAACTGCCCGCGGCGGTGGTGATGTCCTACAGCGAAATCGTTCGTGGTTTCGAGGTCGAAACCCACGGCATGGCGAACATAAACGATGAAGCTCAAAACGTTTAGCGGTAGAAACATGGCCGAGGCGCTGGACCAGGTCAAGCGCCAGTTCGGACGCGACGCAGTGATCCTCAGTACCCGGTCCGGTACACGCGGAGGCGTGTTCGGTCTGGGCGGCAGGCCCTTTGTCGAGATCACGGCCGTCCGCGACGTGGCCGACCTTCCACCCGCCTCGCCGCGCGGTGGACCTTCTGCGGCGGGACCCACCGGCATGCCCTTACGCGGGGAATCGCGCCGGCGCACCGTCGAGCCGGGCGACTCATCCATGCCCAAGACCGATCCCCTGCTTGCCGAACTCGGATCACTCAAGAGCGTCGTGGGAGAGCTCGTGCGCGAGTCGCGCCGGTCGCGCATCAATGGCGTTCCGGAGTTCCTCGTCGACACCTACCAGAAGCTTGTCGAAAACCGTGTCGCCGAGCAGCTTGCCCAGCAATTGATCGATCGCCTTCGCGGAGAATTGTCGGCCGAGCAGTTGCACAAGCCCGAAGTCGTGCGAAGTCGACTGGCAGCCGCCCTGGAAGAAATGCTCCCCGTCGGCGGCGCGCCCGTTCCCCGGCGAACCGACCGCCCGCGGACCATCGCGCTCATCGGCCCCACCGGCGTGGGCAAGACCACGACCATCGCCAAGTTGGCCGCCAACTTCGGCCTGCGGCAGAATCGCAGGGTCGGGCTCATCACCCTCGACACCTACCGCATCGCCGCGGTCGAGCAGCTTCGCACGTACGCCCACATCATCGACGTCCCGCTCGAAGTAGCCGTCTCGCCCGAGCACCTGCGCACGGCCCTCCAGCGCATGCAGGATTGCGACGTGATCCTGATCGATACCGCGGGGCGCAGCCAGCGGGACACCATCAAGCTGCGCGAACTCCAGAGTTTCTTCCGCGTCGCCCGTCCGGACGAGGTTCATCTTGTCCTTTCCGCAACCAGCGGTGAGTCCGTGCTGCACGACGCCATTGAGCGCTTCCGCCCGGTGGGCATTGACCGCGTGATCCTGACCAAGCTTGATGAAGCCATCGGTTTCGGTGTGATCCTCTCCGTGCTCCAGAAGGCCGAGGCGCAACTCTCCTATGTAACCACCGGGCAGGATGTTCCGGATGACATCGAAGTCGGTGAACGGCGGCGACTGGCGGCGTTGATTCTTGGAGAACAGGAAGTGCGACGCTGAAGAAAATCGGGGGAAAGTCCCAATGGCTGAGGCCCGCTCAATCATTACCATTGTAAATCCGGAAGGTTACCGCTCCAGTGGGCGTGGCGAGGCACGCAGGGGCTGTGAGTTCTGCGCTGCGCCCCCGGAGGACCGTCGATGCTCCCGGGAAGGGTAGATCAGGCCACGCGACTTCGAGAAATGTGCCGGCGCGGTGCGCGCCGCGCCCACGTCATCGCCATCACCAGTGGAAAGGGTGGTGTCGGGAAATCCAACATCGCCGTGAACACGTCCATTTGCCTGGCCGTCCGCGGCAGCCGCGTAACGCTGGTCGATGTGGACCTGGGCCTGGCCAACTCCGACGTTCTCCTCGGTATGCAGCCCCGCCATACGCTCTCCCATGTCATCAGCGGAACGGAATCTCTGGAGGAAGTGTGCGTGCGCGGACCGGCCGGACTGCGCTTCGTACCCGGCGCCTCAGGGCTGGGAGAGCTGGCCGACCTCTCCGAGTTCGACCGCCAGTCTCTTCTTTCGCAGCTCGAAACCCTGGAAGACAGTACTGATATCGTTGTTTTGGATTGTGGTGCCGGCATCTCCCGTAACGTGATGACCTTTGCCGCCTCTGCGGACACGGTTGTGGTGGTGACCACGCCTCAACCCACCGCCGTCACGGATGCCTATGCCACCATCAAGGTGCTTCTCCGCGAGCGCTTTGAAGGGCGCGTCGGACTGTTTGTGAACATGGCCGACTCCCGACTGGCGGCCGCGCAGACATATGAACGCATCGCGAATGTCGCGCAAAAATTTCTCAACTTATCTGTTGCAGACTTGGGGTACATGGTGCATGATACCGCCGTCGCCCGTGCCGTTGACGCGCGATGCCCGTTCGTGATCCGGTTTCCGGACTGCAATGCGAGCGCGTGTGTCGCGGCCCTTGCGGAAACGCTCTCCCGGTCTCAACAACCGGAGAGCACAAGGATGAGTTTCTTCCGCAGGGTCGTCGGGATTTTCGGTTAGGATGAGGCGCGGGCGACAAGACCTTCCGGCACGGATGCCGGGGTCGATGAGATGGCAGACATCAAAGCCGTGGCGACAGGCGCCGGATCTCCGCCGGGAGGTTCGCGCGGTTTTTGTTCATGGTTTCGATGTTTCCCGTGACACGGACGTTGCACGCCATGGTCGCACGATTCACCGGCGCAGGCCTCGGCCTGCTTGCCTTCTGCATCACTGCGGTGGCCGGACTGCTCGTGCAGAATCCCGTCACGGTCACCCTGTCCCGATCGATTCTCGCGCTTTTCCTTTTCTGCCTGATCGGATTCGCCGTCGGTGCCGCCGCCCAGGTGGTCATCCGCGATCATGAACGCCGCCGCGAATCCGAAACCAGAAGACAATACGCCGAAGATCTGAATTCGTCTGACGGCCCGACGCCGGAAGCTCCGGCCGTCGGTGCGGACCAGGCGGGCGCGCGCGCCTGAGCCGCGACTTTCATTGAGTGCCTGAACATCAAGAGCCCCGGCAAGGAAGCACAAGGAGTTTGAGGAATGGAAGCAACCATCGCCAAGGAGGAGCGTCAGCCCGCAACGCGACGCCGTTCGTCCGTCGATCCCCACGTCGCACGCTGTTGGGAGCAGTACCGGCAGGACCATGACCCCGCCGCCCGAAACGCGCTGCTGGAGAACTATCTTCCCATCGTGCGCTACAACGCCGAGCGCATTGCGGCTCGGCTTCCCGACGAGGTGGAGCTGGACGATCTCCTCTCGGCCGGCGTCTTCGGACTCATGGACGCCATCGAGGCCTTCGATCCTCACCGGGGCGTCAAGTTCGAAACCTACTGCGCCCCGCGCATCCGCGGCGCCATTCTCGACGAGCTGCGTGGCATGGACTGGGTTCCGCGCCTGGTTCGGCACAAGTCCCACCAGCTGACCCGTGCCCGGCAGGAGTTGGAGCAGAACCTGGGGCGGGCGCCGACGCAGTCCGAATTGGCGGAACGCTTTGGTGTCTCTTATCGGGAGTTTGACCGCATGATGCGCGACGCTACCGCCGTCTCACAGGTTTCCCTTTCCCGCCAATTCAACGACAACGACTCCGGAAAGGACGTCTTCGAAATCGATGTCATCGTGGACAAACGCGGGCGAAATCCCGTCGTCGAGAGCCAGAAACGCGATCTCAAGGCCCTCCTCACCCGCGGCATGTCCCGGGCGGAGCGACTCATCCTCATTTTGTACTATTATGAAGAGATGACCATGAAGGAGATCGGCGCCACGCTGAGCCTCTCCGAAAGCCGCGTGTCGCAAATGCACTCCTCGATCATGGAGCGCCTCCAGTCGCAGTGGGGCCGCCGCGCCCGGGAGATCGAGCAGTATGCCGAGGCGTGACGCCACCGTTCCCTCGGCCTGATCAACATCGGCCTCATCGTCCGTGGGAGGAGTCGCCATGGCCGAAATCCCCTCCGACATCGCCGCTTCGGCCGCCCAGGCGGGGTACCAGGCACGCGAGGTCGGGAGGGAACGCGACGCGGCGCGAACCGGCCAGAGTCACCAGGCCCAGCAGCAGAACCGCAACGTCACCGAGGCCGGCGAAATTGTCGATACGGCCGAATTGGGCACGCGCGTCTACAGCGACGCCGAGGGTGCCGGAAGCCAGGGAAGACCGTTCGAATCCGACGACGAACAGACGAAACCGGAATCCGACGACGAGACCCCGGACGACGACCGGCCCGACGGCGAACGACCCCACCTCGATATCCGCGTCTGATGCGGGCAACCGGCATTCTGTTCCCCCCGCTCGGGCGCGGTAGAGTGTCGCCATGCGCTTCACCAAAATGCACGGCCTGGGGAACGACTACATCTACATCAACACCTTTCGCGAATCGGTGCCGGATCCGGCATTCCTCGCCCGCCGCCTGTCCGACCGCCACACCGGCATCGGCGCCGACGGACTGATTCTCATCGGCCCCTCGCAGCGCGGCGACGTACGCATGGAGATGTACAACGCCGACGGCTCGCGCTCGCCGACCTGCGGAAACGGCATTCGCTGCGTGGCCAAGTACGCCGTCGAGCACGAATTGGCCGCAGGCCCTCAGGTCATCATCGAAACCGACGCCGGACTTCGAACCCTCTGGTGCCGGATGCGCGGCACGGAAGTCATCAGCGTCCGCGTCGACATGGGCACCCCGATCCTCGATTCATCGGCGATTCCCACGCTCATCCCCGTCGAGCGCGTCATCGACTTCCCCCTCGAGATCGACGGGACCGTCTTCGAGGTTACCTGCGTCTCGATGGGCAATCCCCACGCGGTCGTCTTCATGGAGAAGATCCACACGATCGACCTGGTCGATCTGGGTCCGCGCTTCGAGTACGCCGCGGTCTTCCCCGAGCGCATCAACACCCACTTCGCCCGCGTCGACTCCCCCGGCAGAATCTCCATGCGCACGTGGGAGCGCGGCAGCGGAGCCACGCGCGCCTGCGGAAGCGGAGCCTGCGCGGTGTGCGTGGCCGGCGTTCTTACCGGTCGAACGGATCGCGACGTTGTCGTGGCACTCCCCGGAGGGGAGCTTCACGTCGAATGGACGACCGATGGTCCCGTGCAAATGACCGGCCCCGCCGTCGAGGTCTTCGAAGGTGAGGTTCACCTCCCGCTGGATTAGTCCCAACGCATCCTACGGCACGTTCGGCCCGTCGAACATCGCCTCGAAGGCCTGATAGTCCACAAGGTCAACGTCGCCGTCGTTGTCCCAGTCGAAATCACCGGGCCAGCCGATGGCCACCGTCGTTAAATACTCCGTCCTGTGATGGAGGGCGCTGCTGCAATTCACGGCCGCGCTGTCCTCCACCACCAGCCGGAGCGTGTACGCGCAGGGCGGCAGGCCCGCGGTATTCCACTGGGCGAGCGTGGACCCGCTTACGTTCCCCGTTCCCGAGGCAATCGGCACCCAGCTATTCGTGTTGCCGCCGGTATACGAAAGAGACCAGCCTGCCAGGTTTGCGTCCGCGGCCGTGCCCACGATGTCCACAATCCCGTCCACGCTGTCGCAGTTCATTGGACTCGTGATGACCGCCGTCGGCGCCGTGTTATCGACGTCAACGAATATGGTTTGGGCGGCTCCGTTTCCGCAGATCGTAGTCCCGGCCAGCTCCAATTCATATGATCCATCCGGCAACCCCAGTCCAGTCGTATCCCAACTCGCGAGCGCATCATTGAGCACACCGCTCCCGTAAATCGGCTGCGAAGGGTCGACCGGAACGAACGTACCGCCGATCGGCCGATACCACACCACGTATTGGTCGAAACAATCATCCGACGCCGAGCCATCGAAACAAACACTTCCGCCGACAACCGTTGCATGCGCCGGTTCGTGAATGATCAGGGTCTCAAAATAGCCGTCCAAACGCACGATTCGCACGACGGAAGCGCTCAGCCCGCAAGCGTTGGTGGCGGTCAACCGTAGAACGTACCACCCTTGGCTCAGGCCCGAGGTATTCCACTCGCCAAACGACCCGGCAGATACAGGCCCGGTGTCCGAGCCGATCAGGCTCCAATTTCCGCCGAGCGGCCGATATTCGATTCGGTATTCACGCAGCGGACTTTCCGGATCCGTGGCCGTTCCGGTGATGGGGACCATACCACAAACACATTCGGAGTCCGCTGGCGAGGTGATCTCCACGAGCGGCGGAGTGGGGTCCAGCGTGCAGTAAGACTCGATCTGCAAGGTAGCATCCAGACACAAGTCGCATCCCGAGGCGTTGTCGTTGTACGAGCCGACTTCGACGTAATACGGCACACCGGCCTCAACCGGAAACTCGGCAATGGTCCCCCGTGGCCCGGAACTGTCACAACCGGTGTCGCAAGATGGAATCAGGCTGTCGTCAACGCAGTCAAGCACGAGAAGCGATTCAGCACAATTGCCGGTCAGCGCGCGCACGACAGTGTCGTACGTCGTTCCCGGGTTGCATGTGGAAAACGTGGCGATGCCGTCCACAAGCGGCGTGAAGGTCAACCACTGTTGTTTGCCCACGTTGATCGAGCAGGACCAGAAATCGGCGTCCTGTCCCTTGGGCGCGTCCTCAACATCAATCTGAATCGCGTGTGTCCCCTCCCAACCGGGCAACTCGGTGGCCA